>JARGOJ010000316.1:3619-8727 GCA_029210225.1 Planctomycetota bacterium | reverse complement strand
GAAACGGTCCTGGTCAACTTTTCGCGCCAAAGAAAACGACAGAACGAGGACGATGATCATGATCATCGAGGGCCAACCGACAATGGGCCAGCGGGCTCGCCATATCTTCCTTGGCCGCCCGAAAATGACAAAGATCAGCGGAGTAAACATCACAACGCCGATGGTGTCGCCGATCCACCAATGCCAATAGGACATCGGGATGTTCTCCCAACTCAGCAGTCCAAACTGATAGAGCACTGTGAGGCCCCAGCTAGGGCTTATGACACATGCGAGAGGTCCACCAAGTGTCAAGAAGAGGAAAACACTGCTCGTTTCTTCGAGGGCGTGGCGATTGCCAGTGAATTTCCGGACGAGGACAGCTCCGACAAAGGCTTGTAGCACTGCTCCAAAGCCAAAGACAAAAGCCATCGAGAGCTTTGCCATGGTCCAAGTCTCAGGATCTAAGCTCCCGACATTAGAAAAAACGACGATCGCGGCCCCAAAGTAAACACCGATCAAGGACTTTCGACCGTAAATGATCGTTGCGGAGAGAGCTATTCCTGAAGCCGGCCAGAACGCCGACGCATAGCCCGGAGGAACGGCGAGTTTGAGGCTCAGCAACCCAGTCACGATATAGCCAAGCCACACAACAAACACAACAAGTAAGGACTTCCCAAAGGAGGTCTCCTGAGAGCGCTCAGGCATGGTCCTTTTCCTTGGTCAGTAAACGTCGGATGCTGTTAACGAGGGTCGACGCCTCATAGGGCTTCTTTAAGAATCCCGCGGGGGCATGGCCCAATCGATCAAGAGCTTCAGATTCACCGTATCCCGACGTCATTAAGACTTTGATCTCTGGGTTGATCAGCCGTAGCTGCTCGAACGCCTCAGCCCCGCCCATTCGCGGCATCGTCAAGTCGAGGACGATTAGATCTATCTCTTCGCCCCGTTCTTTATAGATCTCCAGACAATCCAAGCCATCGACGGCCGTCAGAACCTTGAATTTTGCGCGTCCCAAAACCACGCGTCCCAACCTCAGGACCGGCTTTTCATCGTCGACCAAGAGAATGCAGGCCGGTTCTTCCGAACTTTGATCCGGCACCGTGACCAAGCGCGCTGTCTCTTTGGGACGCAAGGTTGCAGGGAGGGTGATGAGAAAACTGGTCCCCTCGCCCGGCGTCGAGCGAACCTTGAGCGAGCCTTTGTGAGAACGAACAATTCCAATCACCGCTGCGAGCCCCAGGCCCCGACCGGTAAACTTGGTCGAGTAAAACGGATCGAAGATCTTGTTCAGCGTCTCCTTGTCCATTCCCGAGCCAGTGTCTTTAACTTCTAGGAAGACATGCGGGCCGTCGAAGGATTGGTCACTCACGATGGCGTCTTCAAAGAAGTCCGTTCCGCAGAGCATCGAACCGGCGCGAAGTTGGACTTGGCCTGTCCCATCACCGATTGCTTCTGAAGCGTTGATGACAAGGTTCAAAATGATTTGGCGGATCTGAGAGATATCCCCGAGGACGTAGGGCATGGTCTTGGAGAGTGAGAAGCTCAAGTCGATCTTCTTCGAGCATGAAACCCGAAGCAGATGTTTCATATCCTCGACGAGCTCCGACACGAGAAAGACCTCGTTGACGAAGAGACCCTTGCCGGAATATGCCAAGAGCTGTTGGCAGAGACCGCTCGCTTGCTTTGATACCTTTCGAATTTCTGAGATGTAGCTGTGTGTCGGCGATGCTGTGGGGAGTTCGCTCAGCGCCAAATCTGAGTATCCAAGCGCAGCCTGGAGCATATTGTTAAAGTCGTGAGCGATGCCGCCAGCGAGCACTCCAAGGCTCTCAAGTTTCTGTGTGTGGTGAATCTGCTCTTCCAATTGACGTTGTCGGTGGACATCTTCGATCGCTCCCACCCATTCCGATATCTCTCCTCCGCTATCCAAAACGGGCACCATTCGGATCACAGTGTGGCGATAAATCGCGCTCTGCTCGTTCCAAAGACGCGTTTCTGTTTGTAGCAAGGAGCGTGAGCGAAGGGATTCAAAGAGCAGATTACGGGTGCGACCCTGGTCGATGTCTTGGATTTTTTCAAGCCAGCCATAGCCTTTGGCCTCCTCGTAGCTTTGGCCGGTATAGTTTTGCCAGGACGGCTGCGCTTCGCTGATTTCTCCACGGCTGTTTGTCGACCAAACCACGGCGCTCATGACGTCGATCAAGCAGCGAACTCGGGCCTCGCTCAGTCGGATTTCAGCGTCCCGTTTTTTAACCTCTTCCTCCATGCGATGGCGATAAATGGAGATCTCAATAAGGGAGAGCAACTCTCGCTCGTCGAAGGGTTTAAGGATGTAACCAAAGGGTTCTGCCCGCCGCGCTCGCTCGAGGGTTTTCTCATCGGAGTGAGCGGTCAGGTAGATGATTGGGAGGCGAAAACGATTGCGAATCTCTACGGCCGCTTCCGCTCCGTCGTAGTCATTTTCTAGGCGGATATCGGCGAGGACAAGATCGGGGAGCTTGTCCTCAACCTGCTGAATAGCATCCAATTTCGTCCGAGCAATGCCAACAACTTCATGTCCGTGGGCTTCAAGGGCCGAGCGAACATCCCGAGCGACGATAGCTTCGTCCTCGATGATCAGAATGCGCACCTTTTCCATGAGCCCTTTAGAACCTTCAATCTAGTGCTTTGTAGCCGAAGGCAATCTTAGCAGAATATCTATAAAACACCCGAAACTCATCAACATATTCGACATTCGAATTGTGAAAAAATGAGAAACGCGAGGGTTGCAATACCCTCGCGTCGTGAATCTATTTCCTGAACTTAATGATCAGTGATTGTAACGGAACTCAGAAGAGTTGAGTAGAACCCAGACAATGTCTTCGTAGGCTGTATTTTTGTCTTCCTGGCCTTTCACAAAAGTCTCATAGCGTTCTAGTTCGCGGCTTGAAGGCGGACGAGTGAGAATATTAATGAAGAGGCGTGTCACTCTCTCACGATCATTCGGCTGTGTTCTCAATAGATAGGTGACGAAGCTGTCTTGTTTGCCCCGCGTCATGCCGTAGAGCGCTGGGCTGTTTTGCATGAAGAGTACTTCTTGCATGGTCTCTTCATAACGGTCTAAATCGAGGGAGCGTTTTCCGAGGATAGCCATCAGCGTTCTGGTGACTTGTTGTGACATTCTGGCCTGGATGCGTGGATCGGGAGCAGCGACGGCGCGGACGAGCGCTCGGGCGAGCGGGCGTGCGGCCATGGGGCGCACAGGCATACGCCCGTAGAACATCAATAGATTGTCCTCAGCGTCACCGACGGAGTCATCTTTAGGAGGCTCTGAGGCGCGCTGATAGGTGTCGGAGAGGACAATGGCGCGAATCAGCGACTTCATATCGAATTTGGAGGCGACGAAGGACTTCGCGAGTTGTTTGAACAACTCTGGATGGGTATTCAGAGAGGCGTCGCTGAGGTCATCGACAGGATTGACAATGCCACGGCCAAAAAAGTGGCTCCAGATTCGGTTCACGGCCATCTTCGAGAACATCTTGTTTTTGGGACTTGTCAGCCGCATAGCAAAGGCTTCACGACGATTCCGAGAGTCTTTCTTATCCAAGCTCACTTTGCCGATGAAGCTCGGAGAAATGTTGCGACGCTCTTTGCTGACATTGCGATTTTTGCCGGTGATGGGCTCGCCTCGTTCGTTGACGACAAGCTCACCATTGAACTTCTCAAAGACCCCTGGAATGGATCCTCGACGCCGGATTTGTTCGAGATAGCGCTTTCTTTGCTTGCCTTTAAGCTTTGAGAGCTCATTGGCGATTTGCTCTGTGGACTTCAGCTTGTTTCGAAAGTCCATTCTTGAAAACCAAGCGGCCATTTCGAGGAATTGGTTTTGCTTCCAATCGGCGAAGGGGTGGTCGTGGCACTGAGCGCACTCGATTTGAGCCCCCATAAAGAGACGAGAGGTCGTTGCGGCGAGCGCCATTTGGTCGCGCTGAAACCTCAACATGTAGGCCACCGCTCCATTGCGATCGACATAGCCCTGAGCGCGGATAAGCCGGCTCACGAACTGGTCGTAAGGAGTGTTTGTGGCGACTTGCTTTCCGACCCAGCGACGAAGGGCGGGAATATTCCGGTCGCGGTTGTCGCCGTTTTTAGTGCTGAGGAGGACATCCATCCAGAAGTCGGTCATATTTTCGACGTATTCAGGGGAGGCGAGTCTCTTCTCGATCAACTTCTCACGCTTCTTAGGATCTTTACTCGCGAGGAAAGCGACGACTTCTTTCCGGTTTGGAATGGTGCCGGTGAGATCTAGGGAAACCCGACGCAGAAACTCACCGTCTGAGCTTTGTTTCTGAGGAGTCAGGTCGGCGTCGTCCAAGGTTTTGTTGATTCCCGCGTCTATCAGGGCCGCGTCAAGCTTGGCGATGGTCTTCGGAGCCTTCTTAGGGCTCTCCTTACCGTTTGTTTTGTCGGCAGCCATAGCGGCGGTGCAGCATATGACTGCAAAAGCTAGGAAGCCTGTGATTTGTTTGGGATGTCTTGTCATCGATTCATTTCCTCCAGGACCCATACTGACCCAACAGTTGGGACACGTCCAGCGGCATTCTGGGCTTGGACGAACCATCCCAGCTATTTCAAGCGCTGGCTATTGTGCCGCACGCTTGTAAGCCTAGCCATAGAGCTAAGCGAGGAAAGCGTTTGGAGCTTGTGAGAAAAAGGTGAGATGTGCTGGAGGCCCCGATTTTAGCCAAAATCACAACCTGGAATGGTCGAAACGCTCAGCGAAGCTTCGAAGGCCATTTCAAAGAGTCACTCATTTCATTTTTCATGACGCTCTGCGAAATTCTTTCGACCTCTCTAATCCCCTTTAGAATATAGCCTTAAACACAAATTGAGACGGCAAAAGTAGAAAAGGCAAAAGTCTCTAAAATTGTTTGTTGGACCAGACGGGTTAAGTGTAGTAACTTACGCACCCGCTGCACAGGGGTGCAGCTGTTAGACTTTATAAACACTTGATTGTGAGGGAGCGATCTCGTGCCCGCAACCAAGAATATGACTGCCGGCGAACTAACCAGCAGCTTGTTCGACGCTCTAGTAAAAAAGACCCTTATTGGTATGGGTTATCCACTTATTGGACTACCTGAACCAGAAGC
>JARGOJ010000316.1:0-3609 GCA_029210225.1 Planctomycetota bacterium | reverse complement strand
AGAGGGCCCGAGCAGCCGCGCTTGAGAAGTTACAAGTGCACCGCCGTTGCTCATTTTGTGGGCAATTGTCGAACTCTCCACCGAGACGACCCGGCGGGCCGACAACGGGCTCAATCTGTCAAGATTGTCAGCGCAGCAGCGAGAGACGGAAACGTTTTGGCTGCTGGTAACGCTTTCAATCTTTGATTCGATACGTCTTGCGACTCGATTTCCTTCTGAAATTGTGAGCCCGACAATACATCTACGGTCCATTTCACGTAGGAAATCCACGGAATTGCCCTGAGTCTTATAAACTCGGGGCACTCTCCTTTTATACGATTATCACGATGAAAGATCTCTACCACCGCGCTATAGCTCTCTTCTTCCGATTCACCTTTTGGTGGATCCGGCTTGTTCCTAAATTTGTCAGCTATGGGTTCGCAACTCTTATCGCCCTCTTCATCACTCCCTTCATTATTATCCGCGATCGATTCGCAGGTATGAAGCGGACAAGTATGCGGAGGAACTTCAGATATGCCTTCGGGCCCGATTTCCCCGAGTCTCATGTTCGATACATGACCTTCAAGGTCGTGCAGCATCTCGCATGGCTCATCATCGACTACGCCCGCATCCCTCTCTTCGACCGCAACGACCTCGCAAGAACTGTCACAGCGGAAGATGCGAAGCTGCTCCAAGATATCTACGATGAAGGCAAAGGAGTCATCGTCGCGACTGGTCACGTCGGAAACTTCGAGATGAACGGCATCCATGGCCCCATGTTCGGTCATCCGCTGAAAACGATCGTTCATCCCCTCCGCAACAAACATCTCAACCAGGTCCTCGAAGACATTCGGACCTGCAAAGGTCAATCCATCATTGGCAATCGCCGCGTGCTCTTTGATGTCAAAGACACCCTTAAGAAAGGCGACTTCATCGGCATCCTCGTCGACGAAAACACAAAGCGTAAGGCGACCTGGCTACCGTTCTTCGGCACTGTCGCCTCCGTCAACACCACCGTTCCGAACATGCACCGCCTGACAGGCGCGCCTATCGTTATCGTTGCAACTCACCGCGTCAAACCGGGCCACTATGAATTCGTCATCTACGATGTGATCCGCCACGAATTTGGCGAAGATCGACATGAAGGCGAGAAGGCCATCATGAAGAGAATCCTAGCAGCCACCGAGAAGGCGATCCGCAAATACCCAGAACAATGGTTTTGGGCGAGCCGACGCTGGAAACGAAGACCAGAGGGAGAGGTCCTCGACGAAAACGAGCTTCCGCCTCGTCTCCTCGACCCAGTCTGGCCCAACTTCTTCAAACAAGATTGAATTCAACTCTAGATAAGCCGATCATGATACGCCCCTATGGCGTCGTGACCAGCTGTTCCAGCGAAACACCACTCCACCTACTCGAGACCGTCGGCTCTAACGACGCTCTTTGAACGTCATCGAGGCAAAACGGCCTATTGGTGGAAGCAGTTCTATTTGATTTGTTAGTTGGGCAGGCGGTTCTTCGTCCCGACAACCTTGAGGCCAATCCAGGACAGATGAATGAACAGCGCAGAGAGCGCGAGGATACCAGCAACAACCATGGCACCTTGGGACCGCTCAAGGAACGCAGCTACTATGAAAAGTGGGCAGCTTAGATAGAAATAATTCTGGTTGAGAATCAGTCCATCAATGCGATCGCCCCAAGAAATTTGATGTCCCGCGGTCAGACGTGGCGGTTGAGCATAAGACACAACCGCTGCAATCACTTGGCCGAGAGCAAAAACAGCCCCGGGGATCAGGACCATCAGATTGTCGTAGCCAAACCAAGAGATAAGTCCAGAGATCACTGAGAGATGGACAAGCGCCTTCGCGCAGCGATCAAACAATCGTCCAGATTGAGACTCTTGTTGCTTCAAACGCGCCAGCTCACCATCGACGGAATCGAGAATCACCGACAGCCAGAGCGACAACGTCGCGAACAGCGCAGCAATTGCAACGCTCCCCGCGAGAGCAAAGAGTGGACCTGCGAGCAGACCAAAGAGACAAGCCAAGGCGGTGATCGCGGAAGGCTTGATCCAGTCGATCGTATAAATGGACCGAGTGAGATGATTTGAGATACGGCGATGGATCAAAGCGTCCATAAAGCCATCTGAATTCAGGCCCATGTTCGTGAGTAAGCTACTCCGAACGTCGTCGACTTCAGATTCGCGACGAACTTCACGAGCCGTAGTGCTCGCTGTGAAACTCGCCCCAAGAAGCTCTTCGTCGACCATGTCGCGAAGCATCTTCTGATAACCCTCGTCGAGAATACGTGGCATCAACTCCATAGGAATGGAAATGGCTCCGCCAGTGCAAGCATCAAAAGGGACGAGATCCGTTCCGATTTCCCTGACTCTCACGCCTTCGATTTGAACGCGAATACCATCACCAAGCTTCGTGCAAAGCAAAGCGACCCGAGCGCCGCGCCATTTTTGAAGGCGCTTCAGCGATTCGATGTCGTGCAATGCGCGAGCGTCGATGTAGATCACTCGGCCTTCATCAGGAAAGGGAGCTTCTTCCAAGGAGTTTAGGAAGACCGCGTCGACGCCTTTGACGGTGACTTCTTGAGTTGCGAGATCTCGTAGATCTGGTTTTGTGAGGCAATGAAGAGTCGTTAGCCCCGCTTCACGGGCAGTGAGAACCGCTCTGCGGAGCAATGAGACACCGCCAACCTTAGTGAACGGCGATGGAGGAGTCTCACCAAGGCTTCCGACTGCGTAGTCATCGATAAACAGGACGGCGCCAACAACGGCATCTTGAGCGGCTGAGCGGCTTGGAACCCGTTTTCGGCCGGAGTTACGATTCCGCCCAGGCCCCTCATCCTTGGTCTCAAGCCCTGTCTTAGTATCGCTGGGAGTCTCATCGGGCTTCTGAATTTTGACTCTTTGGGTATCGTCCTTCTTAAAGTCCTTACCGACAATGCCTTCGCGAACCGTCTCCAAAGGGGGTGGCGAAGCGGGAGGCGCTCCTGCGTCCTCTGATGTCGTTTCAGGACTCGCTGGAGCCGATTCTGGAGTTCCAGTTTCGTCGGCGGTCTTGTCCTCTGTGGCTGTCGTTGGTTCCGAGCTCTCTTCGGGAGAGCTCGCGGTGTCCGGCTCCGCTGTGGCGTCTGAGTTTTCAACGGGAGCGACAGGCGCATCCGTTGTCGGCGCGGTCTCCGTGGCGTCTTCCGTGACCGTTGGCTGATCGGCTTCAGGGCTTGGGGTCGGATTTTCACTTGGAGATTCAGGCTCAGCGTTGGTTAACTCAGTCGCTGGGGCGGACTCTGCGGCGACTGCTGTCGTGACTGGGTTTGGCGCTGCCTCTGGGGTCACCAGCTCAGCAGGCTCCGGCTCAGCGGGCGCAGCGGCTTCAGAGCAGCTCTCGTCGGAAGCTGCTAATGGGGCTGGGTCGCCCTCTGGATTTTTGGTCGCGGTGTCAGACGGCTCTGTCACCCCCTCTTCTGCAGCGGGATTATCGGCTGCAGCTTCTGCTGATTCAACAGCTGGGGGTTCTTCCGCTAAAGGTTCAGCAGAACTGGGCGCGACGCTCGCATCAACTTTTTCAGCTGCTTCAGCGTTGCTTTCGGTGTCCTTCGATTCGGTCGCAGGGGCTTTTT
>JARGOJ010000315.1:1426-8727 GCA_029210225.1 Planctomycetota bacterium | reverse complement strand
TAAGCGAAGAGCACAGCAATAATAAAGCCGAGGTTAAAGGCCGGCCAACCCCAGGGGAAAACCAGGGTCGTTGGGTCGCGAAACATTGGAGAATCGCTGACTTTATCGAGGTAAACATAAGAAGGGTGACCGACGGCCAGGGTCGAGCCCGAGCCCGTCATGTTGACGAGGGTCATCTCTTTCGTCAGGTCGGTTTTCCAAAGCGGCGCGATCCCGCAGTCTTTGAGAGCAACCGTCTTGAGGCCTTGCTCGTTGCCCTTGGTCACAATGCAAAAGCTCTTGTAAACCTTGCCCAGCATTCCATTGAGCGCCTTCAACTGCGTGTCTTCGGTGTTCTTCTCGGTGACGAGCTTATCAATTTGAGTCTTCAGCTCTTTTTTCTCGTTCGTGCCTTCGGTGTTTCTAATCTTCTTATAGAGACTGGTGATCTCTGCGCCAAGCTTGGTGGACTTGGCTTGAGCCTTGCCTTGGAGGGCTAAAACCTCGGCCTTATTCACAGCGAGATAGCGCTCGGCGAGCAGCTTCGCGTTGCCCTCAGCTTCAGGGCTCAGACCCATGTCTTTCGTGCTGACGAGCACGGTGTCTGGTTCAAAGACCTTGGCAGCGGAGAGCACCGTGCAAAGGGTCCAGGCGAGAATCACAGAGAGAAGAATGGGGAAGAGTCGGAAGAATTGATGTTTCCTCGATAGAACAAGGGAGAAGACAATAATGGCGATGATGGTCAGGCCTGAGACAAAGACGTCGGCGCCCGCTTTGGGAGCGCCGTGTTGAAACAGCGAGAGGCCAATCAGCATAATCACCGGACCGATAACGACCGGCGTGAGATACTTCTTCAGCAGTCCAATAAGTCCCGTGTAACCAATGATAATCTCAAAGACACTACCGACTAAAACCGAGCCGGCGATGTATTGCATCGTCACAGGCCCCTGCATTTCCGGGGCGACCGCGCCTTTCGAGACTTCGCTCGCGACGAAACCAATGATGGCGAAGAACGGCGCCAGGAAGCTAAAAGACACCCCCTGAATAATTGGCAGCTTGGTTCCGATCGTCACCTGGCAAAGCGTCGCGAGGCCCGAGCAAAGCATGACTGAGCTAATCAGAATGGCAATGTTTTGAGGAGACATTTGCATGGCGGGGCCAAGCAAGAGGGGAACCGCGACGGTGGCCCCGAACATTGTGAGAACGTGTTGGAGGGCCAAGACTGTGGCTTTGGGAAGGGGAGGCTTCGAGTCAAGCCCGTACAGGATTCCGTGACCGCCCTTATCTTCCTCGACCTTAAAGGACTCAGGAGCTTTCTCAGGGCTTGCCGGACTCGCTTGAGGAGTCTCCGGCGCCTTTTCCGCTTTATCTGTAGCTTCCGGGTCCTTTTTGTCCCCGTTTTCCGCGTCAGTCATCAATTGTCACCCTTTTTATGAAAATTATCTAATTCGCTTTTGACGAAGGCACCCGGGAGGAGGTCGCCGACACTGAGTTCCCGGGATTTATCCTTCATGTTGCTGAGAATCACTCGCCAGTCCAATCCGAACTCTGCGAGCACTTGCCGGCAGGCTCCGCAGGGGCTGACTGGGCCGTCAGTGTCGGCGACGACGGCGATCTCTGAGAAGTCCTGTTGACCGGCCGAAACCGCCGACACAATGGCGGATCGCTCCGCGCAGAGGGTCAGACCGAATGAGGCATTCTCAACGTTGACACCGGTAAAAACTTGGCCGCTCTTCGTTTGCAGGGCTGCGCCGACGGCAAACTTTGAGTAAGGAGCGTAGGCGTGATTGCGAGCGGCGCGGGCCGCTTCGACGAGTTCGTCATCGCTTAGAGTCATTCATTCACCACTTCTTAGATGATTAATCCGGCCACTGTCCCGGTCATGAACGCGGCAATTGTTCCAGCAATCATGGCTTTCAAGCCAAGGCGGGCGAGGTCGCTGCGGCGCTTTGGAGCGATCCCGGAGATTCCGCCAATCTGAATTGCGATGGAAGAAAAGTTCGCAAAGCCACAGAGGGAGTAGCTGCAGATAACCAAGGACCGCTGACTCAAGTAATTTTCGTCGCCGCCAAAACCAATGGCGATGTCGAGGTAGGCGACAAACTCATTGAGCACTGTCTTCTTCCCAAGCAAAGCGCCGACCTTCTCCGCGTCGTTCCATTCAACACCCATAAGCCACGCCAGGGGCGCGAGGATCTTGCCGAGGAAGAAGCTAATTGTGACCTGTTCATTCTCGGCGAAGCCAAGTACGGTGTCGAGGCCAACGAGGTCGCAGGTCCAACCGAGCGCGGCGTCGAGTAATGCGATGAGGGCGATAAAGGCGAGTAGCATGGCCCCGACATTCAAGGCGAGCTTGAGGCCTTCGCTAGCGCCTCTCGCGGCAGCATCAATAACATTGACGTCGGGCTTTTCCAGCTTGACTTGGATACTGCCGTATGTCGCGGACGCTTTTGGGTTGACCTCTGGGATCATAATCTTCGCGCAGACAAGGGCCGCGGGGGCGGACATGATCGACGCGGTGAGCAGGTGACCAGCGACTTCTGGAAAGAAGGGTTGAAGAAGCCCGACGTAGGCTGCCAAAACACCCCCAGCGACTGTGGCAAAACCGCCAGTCATCACCGCCATGAGTTCACTCTCGGTCATTTTGTCGACGAAGGGTGCGATAAGCAGCGGCGCTTCGGTTTGGCCGACGAATATGTTCCCAGCGGCGGAGAGGGTCTCGGCTCCTGAGGTCTTCATCGTCTTTTGCATGGCGATGGCTATGAGCTTCACGACCCACTGCATGACCCCGAGGTGATAGAGCACCGTCATGAGGCTGGAGAAGAAAATGATTGTTGGGAGGACCTTAAAGGCAAAGACGGAGCGGCCAAACTCATAGTTGATCAGATCGCCGAAGATAAACTCCGAGCCCTTGTCGGAGAAGCCCAGCAGCGAGTTGACGACATTATTGACCTTGTCGAAAATCGCGGCTCCGACGGAGCTTTGGAGCATGAGTAAGCCGAAGAGCAGCTGCAAGCCAAGGCCGACGGCAACAAGCCTCCAGGGGATGTGTTTTCTATTTTTTGACATCGCGACACAAATGCCGAGGAGGACCGCTAGGCCTATCAGACCACGGAGGCGATCGCTGAGATTGCTCTCGACGTCTTTGATCTCGAAGGTTTTGGGCTTAATTTGGCTGCGCCAGCGGGCTTCCCAGGGCTTATAAGGGCCTCTTGGGGGTGTTTGAGCGCTCTTTTTTGCGGATTTTGAGTCGGTATCGCCGTCTTTCTCTGTATTTTCGGTGCTTTTATCGCCTTCAGGGCTGTCTTTGACCGCCGCGGGGTCATTTTTACCGTCTTTTCCATCCTGTCCGGTGGCGATGGGCGCCATCAATGGGAGGAAGGCAACAAGAGCGATACAAGCCCCGAACAGAAACGCACGGGATAAGGAGTTTCGTCTCACATCAGACCACTTTCATCCAGAGGATGGGGATCTATAGAAATGCATAGATAGGTTGAGCGCGGTAAAAACCGCCTGGAGAGCGGGCGCGATCACACCCTGTCCGCTAAAACAGGCCGCGTATTAAACACAATGACCAATCAAAAGGCCAGGATATCCTTCAATCCTTTGGCAACGCAAGGTCGTCGAGGCGTCGTTCTGTGGATGGTTCGATTCGTCGTGTTTTGAGAATCAAGCGCTTTTGGGCGGTGCGCAAGGGCATGAGGGTGTCCACGATGGACTGTCCTTGCTTAAAGACATTCGCGCCATCACCTCCCTTTGAGATGTATGAATTGGTCACAACGGTGTAGCGCGCATTGAGATCAAGGTCCTTACCACCAATTGTGATTTTGATCACTTTTTCGTCTTTGCGTGAATCGCTGAGGCAGGTCATTCCTGAGATCTCAAGGAAGGAATGATCGGAGTCTAAGCTGTTTTCCATGACCGCTTTGATCTGTGCCCCAGTGAGAGTCATCGTGACAAGGGTGTTGCCAAACGGTGAGACCTCGTAAATGCTTCGCAGGGTGATGCGTCCCGCTGGCAGGTTCGAACGAATCCCTGGCTTGTTTTGAAAGGCGACCTGCGCCCCAGTCGCATCGCGCATGGCGTCGGTGACAAAGTTCCCGAGAGGAGATGAACGGCGGCTGCGCAAGCGAGTCAACTCACCCGTTGCAATCCCAAGCTCTTCGCCCATTTGAGCTTCGATTTGTGGCGAATACTTGTCGAGGATGGCTTGGACATCTTTGGCGATAGGCAGCTTCTCAGCTTCAACTGGGATCAGCTTGCCCTTGATAGAGATAACCTTGCGGGTCTTGGCATCGATGCGAACATCAATTCGCCCGAGCACTCTTGTCTTATCCCAGGCTTGGGCGACCAGCGTTTTCCCGGGGCCGTGACGCTTTGGATTCTCGACCGGTGTATGGCTGTGGCCACCAACGATGACGTCTAGGACCGGGAACTTCTTAGCCAGGGCAATGTCTTTGTTGTAGCCGAGATGGCCGAGAAGTATCGTGACAGCCTGTCCTTTCTCTTTGATATCCAGCTCGCCGAGAACCTTCCTGAGGGTGTCTTCTTCGCTTGGAAATTTGAGGCCTTTTGTGACTCCGGCCATGGTGACGCGCTTCATGCTTGAAGTCGTCATTCCAACGATGACGATGGGCACGCCGTGGACATCTTTCGTGACGTACTTTTGCAGATAGGTCGCGACGCGGTTGCTGTAGTGATATCGAACGTTCGCGCCAAGGAGGGGAGCGTCTAAGCGCCGGGCGATGTCCCTTGGGACTTGTTGACCAAAGTCAAACTCATGGTTCCCAATGGCGCAGGCGTCGTATTTAGCTGCGTTCATGAAGTCGGTGATAATTTTGCCGCGCGTGATGTTGCCTTCAGGGGTGCCTTGGAATTGGTCTCCACCGTCGAGGAGGAGTACGCTCTTACCCTCTTTCTCAGCGGCTTCGCGCTCCTGACGAATAAGCTGCGCGAGCGCGACGATGCCGCCGCGTTTTGCATCTTCTCCTCGCCGCCGATCAGGGCGAGACAGCGCTTGACCATGAATGTCGTTCGTATGAAGAATGACGAGGTCGACGTATTCGGGCGCCGAGCTTGAGTTGCCACCGCAGCCGACGAAGGCAAGCAGCGCAAGGGCAAAGGGGAGGAGGCGAATGGAGGACAGGATGGCCTTAGTTGACCTTGAGGAAACGATCGAGCTTCTTGAGTTCATCTTTGCTAATTCCCGGCACCTTCAACAGTTCACTGAGCTCTGAGAAATCGCCGCTATCGCTTCGGGTCTGAATAATGGCCTGAGCAATTTCGCGGGAGATCCAGGGCAGTGACGCGAGTAATTCTTCATCGGCGGTGTTGACGTTAATTTTGTGAGACCGCCAGAGCTTGGCCGGTGATTTTACATGAACTGCTTTCAGCAGGGGATCGGGAATCTGCGCGAGAGGACGCTTTCCTCGCTCAGCGGAGAAGGCTCCTAGGAGGGAACCGCTGGCAGCGCAGGGATCGGGGGCAACATCTAAAACATTGATAAGCGACTTGAAAACCGTCGCGCCGGTATTAATGACTTTTAGAGGCTTGATTCGTCGTTCGATGAGCAGGCGCTGAAATGTATAGTCCGTGACCGCCAGGCGATATCGACCGTCCTTCGTCACCAACTTATCCCCAGCATAGACGTCTGTGACTCGCTTACTGGTTTTGGCCGTCACGTCATATTTGAAGTGGATGCCGCTCGACCCTAAGTTAAGGCGACCGCCTCGGAGCTGATTTCGAAAGGCCTTGACGAAGTCTTTTCCGCTGAGCTCTAAGACAACGATGGGGTCCTCGAAGGGGTAGACCAGGTAAAGATCTCTAAGAGTAATCGCACCTGCCGGCAATCCTCCTCTCAAACCCCCGAGCCCTATGAAAGACGCATCTGTTTTCCAATGACGCCGTAGGCTTGAGGCGACAAAGGTACCGATCCGAGAGGGGCCTCGCTGCTTTGAGGATCGTGGAAGCGCGGTGTTTGCTTTTGCGACGGCGATATCAAAGCTGCGGAAACGCTGCTCTTTTAGAAAGGAGATGATTTTTGTTTCGTCGCTGTTCTGACTTGGGCCAGAAACAGGAACGAGGTTTATGACGCGATTCGAACTTGAGAGGACCTGAGGTGAAGAGCCGTCTTTCGGGCGATTGACCTTGAGGTTAATCTCACCGACGCGGCGGAGATACTCACCGGATTGGGCGAGCATAGGCGCATCCGGAGTGCGCGCTTCTCCAACGACGACGTGGTCGTGGCCACCAATGATTGCGGTTGCTTCCGGGATGAGGCTCGCAAGTTGGCGGTCTGAGTCCGAGCCCATATGAGTGATGATGACGACGATATAGCCGTTTTTATGGAGCTTCTTGACGATGGGGGGGACGATCTCGAAGACATTCCTAAACTCAAGCCCAGTGGTGTTTCCTGGTTTGTTCAGGTGACTGCAGCGCTGAGTTGTCAAACCAAGGACGGCGACTTTCACGCCCTTGATCGTTTTTTGGATGCCTTTGACGACGTTCCCGTCCCAGTCTTTTCGTTTGGTGGCAAAGATGTTGGCGCCAAGCCACGCGAACTTTGAACGCTTGGTCATGGCGAGGAAAGACTCGATTCCATAGGCAAATTCGTGGTTGCCCACAACGGCGGCGTCGTAGTTCAGGGTGTTGAAGAAATCAACGACAGCTTGTCCCTTGGTCAGATCGCCTTCTGGGGTGCCGTGAAAAACATCCCCCGCATCGAGGAGCAGGACTCCTCCATCTTTGGAACGTTTTTTACGGGTTTGCCCGACAAAGCGGGCCAGGGCTCGGCTGCCACCGATGATCGGCTTAGGCTCTCCTGGGGAGAGATCGTCTCGGCCGGGAAAGAGATGGCCATGAACATCATTGGTGTGAATGATCGTGATCTTGACTTCATCGGCGGAAGCGGGGGGACAGAAGGTTGCGAGGAAAAAACTGACAAGGAAAAGGGGGAGGATCTTGCCAGTTTTCTCGTTCACGATTTTTGTCCTCAAGGCTTTAGTCAAAGTGAATGACCAGACCGAAGGTTGGCTCGAAGGACATGCGAATCTTTTCGCTTGTGCTTAGGTTCTCTTTGACAGGCTCACCGGCTTGGCGTCCTTTGAGGAGACGACCGTTCCAGATACGCCAGCGAATGTCAAACTTGAGTGAGACATCTCGGCTGAGCTTGTAGTCGAATCCTGCGAGGATGTTTCCACCGACGCCAATCTCGTTTGACGGATCAACATTGTTGAAGCCGTTAGCGAAGACGACGCTTGGACCAAAGCCAATGTATGGAGTGGCGAAGTCAAAGCGGAGGAAACGAGGGCGGTAGATGATAT
>JARGOJ010000315.1:0-1416 GCA_029210225.1 Planctomycetota bacterium | reverse complement strand
AGTCGAGCACAGCGATGTTTGCGTTGTCGCTGAAGGTGTTGCCAAACCCGGCGTCGACGCGGTAGCGAACTCGGGCGTAGGCGAAGTTAAGCTCGGCGGCAAAGTCATTTGTTTCGCCAACATTGAGTGTGAGGCGTGTTCCGAAGATGAAGCTTTCGTCGGCTTTATCACTGATTCCACCGTCAAAGAACATTCCACCGGCGGTGACTGAGAGCTCAAAGAGTCCGCGATACTCAAGATCGATAGGGCCGAATTCGATCTCTTCAAGCTTGATGAGTTCGTTGTAGGTCAGAGGTCCATCACGGTATAGAGCGTCGTCAGCGTCCTTCTCTGTGACGCCTTTTTTACCGGGTGTCGTTTTTGGCTGAGCTTTTGGAGCTGGCTCGGGAGCAGGTTCGACTTTCGGCTCGGGGCTTGGATCGGGTTGGATCTTAGGCTCGGGAGTCGGATCGGGCTCAATTTTCGGTTCGGGCGTCGGATCGGGAACAACCTTAGGCTCAGGACTTGGCTCTGGAGTCGGCTCTGGAGTCGGTTCTGGCTTAGGCTCCGGAGTTGGTTCTGGTTTGGGCTCAATCTTGGGCTCGGGAGTTGGCTCAGGCTTGGGCTCTGGAGTTGGCTCAGGCTTGGGCTCTGGAGTTGGCTCAGGCTTGGGCTCTGGAGTTGGCTCAGGCTTGGGCTCCGGAGTTGGCTCAGGCTTGGGCTCAGGAGTTGGTTCTGGCTTAGGCTCTGGCTTTGGTTCCGGCTTAGGCTCTGGCTTAGGCTCCGGAGTCGGTGCTGGTTCTGGTTCCTCGTCGTCGAGTTCGATCAAAGGTTGTTTTGGGAAGACTTCTTCACCTGGTTCTTTGAACGCGAGAGTTTTGATATCGCTCTTGCGCACAATGACTGTTCCAGCGTCTTTGGTCGCGACATGGAAGGTTGTTCCGACTGTGGCTACACGACCTGCGTAACTCTTGCCAGACCATGTTTCGATCACGGCGACGCGGTCTTTAATATCGCGCTTTCGTTCACGAGTAATCTTGGGTTCCGGAGCAGGTTCTGGCTGAGGCTGAACCTTAGGTTCTGGCGCTGGCTCGACTTTTGGCTCGGGCGTAGGCTCTATTTTGGGTTCTGGCGTAGGCTCCGGAGTTGGTTCCGGAGTTGGTTCCGGAGTTGGCTCTGGCTTTGGTTCCGGAGTTGGTTCTGGCTTGGGCTCAGGAGTTGGTTCCGGCTTAGGCTCAGGAGTTGGTTCTGGCTTGGGCTCAGGAGTTGGTTCCGGAGTTGGTTCCGGAGTTGGCTCTGGCTTTGGTTCCGGAGTTGGTTCTGGCTTGGGCTCAGGAGTTGGTTCCGGCTTAGGCTCAGGAGTTGGTTCTGGCTTGGGCTCAGGAGTTGGTTCCGGAGTTGGTTCCGGAGTTGGCTCTGGCTTTGGTTCCGGAGTTG
>JARGOJ010000314.1 GCA_029210225.1 Planctomycetota bacterium | reverse complement strand
GGGATGCATGGGGACTGCTCCGAGACCGTCTTTGTCGGCGAGGTTTCTGAAGAATCACGTAAGCTCGTGGAAGTCACCCATGGCTCGCTCATGGCTGGCATTGAAGCTGTAAAGCCTGGTGGCCGAGTGCGCGACATTGGCCGGGCTATCCAAAAATTCGTGAAGCCTCACGGTTACGGTGTGGTTCGTAGCTTTGTCGGTCATGGTATCGGCGAGGTCTTCCACATGGATCCTCAGGTCCCGCACTACTATGACAGCATGGCGCTGGGCAAACTCCAGCCAGGAATGACCTTCACGATTGAGCCAATGATCAACATCGGTCATTGGGATCACAAGATGTGGAATGACAATTGGACGGCGGTCACCATCGACCTCCAACGCAGCGCCCAATTCGAACACACCATTCTTCTGACGGAGTCTGGGATTGAGATCCTTACCCTCAAAGAAGGTCTCGAACAGCCGTACCTGAATTTACATAAGAAGTAAGCGTCTCCTTTTTCAATGATTCATTACTCATGGCGAGGAAATTATGACGGCTCGAACTCTCAAAGCGGTGTGCTTCACACTCGCGCTCACTAGCTCTGCGATTTGTATTGCTCAACAGGCTCAAATCACCAAAGAGGACGTCAAGAAGACCATTGCACAAGCCGAGAAGCGCAGCCGCGACTGCACAAGCGCCGCAAACGGTATTCGTGTGCAAGGTCGTCAACTCAATAAAGGCGACTACACCCGCATTAAGTGGTTCGAAGATCAGCGCAAGGACGTTGAAGAACTCGTATGGTCGTTGAAAAAAGCCGTGAAGCGACCTCGCTTTTCCTTCAGCACCTACGAGCGGCAATGCTTTGACAAGCTTCGCAACTTGCTTGCGCGTAAAAATCGGCCTCCACTAAGCGTCACTCGACTCGATAAAAGTCGCAAGAACGGCAAGCTCCGTCCTCTCAAAGTGAAGAAAACGCGGACGAAGCCTGCTGCTAAAAAAGAGCTGTCCAACGCTGAGAAAGAATTGCAGGAAATCCATCGACGCAGAGAGCGAGTTAAGTTGGAACTCCAGGTAGCATCTGCCAACGAAGAAGTTCAAAGGTTTCAGCAAACCGTTCTCACCGCCCGATTGGAGCGAAGCCGTTATGAAGCGGCTCACGAAGAATGGGAAATGAAACTTGTGGCCCTGGAGAAAGCTGGTAAAGCCACAGAGGTCGCCAAGCTAGAAATCAAGGTCAAACAGGCCTCATTGCTTCGGAGCATTTCCAAATATCGCAAGGAAGAGCTCGAAGCCGAGTATTACATGCTCAATGCTCGGAAGACCGTCCTCTCCGCTCAGGCAAACATCGAAAAATGGGAACGAGAACACAGCGCCAAGGTCCGACTCTTCAAAGTTGAGGTCGGTCACATGGCCAATCATTGGGTCGCCGCGAAGCTCCAGATGACGAAGATGGACGTTTTTGAAAAAGAGCTCGACGATCTCTTTAAGTGGTGTGCTGGTAAGAAGCTGAACGCAAAGGGCCCTGTGGTGAGCTACTACCCTCGCTTCTTCGATGGCGCCAAAAATCTCGACAAGCTAGGCCTCGGAGTCATCCTCTCCGGGAAAGTTGAAGCGAGCAAAGACAAGAACTACGCCGTTGAGTCGGTCAAAGGAACACGGGTCCTCTCCATTCATATTCGCGGTCCTTACGAGCAGAGCATGCAGAAACTCGGTGAAGTGATGGCGATCTTGAAGAAGAAGAAACTCACTCCCCTCGGCCCGCTCGTCGTTTACTACCACAGCGACCCAAGTCAAGTCGAGGCGAAGGACCTTCACACTGAGATCTCCATTCCAGTGGAAGAGGACTGATTTTGACCGACTTAGATCTCTCCGAAGCCCTTGGGCTCGCGACATCCCTCGCCGAATCTGTCGGGCAATACCAGCTCGACTGCCGAGGCAAGGCTCAGATCGAGTTTAAGGGGCCTCGTGAGCTTGTCACTGCTGTCGACAAGGAGAGTGAAGAACGCGTCGCTAAGGGACTCTTAGAGCGTTACCCGGACCATGACATTTACGGTGAAGAGACTTGGTTCAAGGATGAACGCAAGAGTCCTTATCGCTGGATCATCGATCCTCTGGACGGCACCACCAACTACGCCCACAACTTACCTATGTTTGCGGTCTCCATTGGGCTCGAACGCCGGGACGAAGCTGGCGCAAGCGAAATCGTCGCGGGGGTGATCCACGCTCCCGCCTTGGGGGAGACCTTCACGGCGATCAAAGGTCAGGGCGCCTTTCTCAATGGCACGAAGATTTCGGTCACAGCTTGCACTGAACTGATGCAAGGCGTCTTTGCCACCGGCTTCGCTTATGCCCGTCACAAGAGCCCAAATAACAACCTGGATAACTGGAGCCACCTGGCGATGGTCACCCGAGACTTACGTCGATTTGGCTCCGCCGCCATCGATATGGCCTACGTTGCGGCCGGTCGATTTGATGGCTTTTGGGAGTATCATCTCCAGCCCTACGACGTCGCCGCTGGCGCTATTCTCATTCAAGAAGCCGGAGGTCGGGTGACCGACACTGAAGGCGGGTCCAATTGGTTGTTCGGGAAGAGGATCATCGGCACCAACGGCCATGTCCATGAGGCGCTCAAGAAAGAGCTTGTGCCCCTAAAACCTGATGATTTGATTCCCCAGTAAGCGCAATCCCACTCCCGCGAATCTCAATCGTCTTTGCTCCTCGTGAAGAGGTCGGTGATGCTCCGCAGTATGCTCTTTCGCTTGGTCGAGCGTTTGGGCTTGCTCCCCTCGCGGAGCTCTGTCCGAATATCTTCGTACGCCTTGAGCGCTTCGGCACAGTTTTGCAGGCGAAGATCGCGGTCTTTCTCCATAAGCTTCCGGATCGTCGTTTCCAGGCTTCTGGGAAACTCTTTATCGGGCATGACGTCTTCGAGGAGGGGAACGGAGGAGTTTAAGTGATGGTCTAGGATTTCGGTGTGATTCTTCCCGTTGAACGGGCGCTTTCCGGTGATCAGCTCGAACAGCGTGACACCTAAGGCGTACAGATCGCAGCGGAAGTCAACTTTATCCGCATCGGTGATGCTCTCTGGGGCCATGTAATGAGGAGAACCGCTCACTTGGGTCGCGAGGGATGTAAAGACGTGTTCTTGAACGACTTCCTCCTGAGTTAAGAGTCGGGCTAAACCAAAGTCGACGAGCTTCACCAGGATCTTCCCGTCCTGATCGACGATGGTGACATTTTCCGGTTTGACGTCCCGGTGAACAACTTCGGCTTCGTGGCAAGCTTGGAGGGCCTGAGTCAGTTGAGTCATGATTTCCAGCGCGTCCTCAATGGGTAGGGGGCCCTTCTCTTTGAGGTAATCTTTGAGTTCCTTTCCTTCAAGAACCTCCATCGCCATGAGGAAGCTGCCGTCTGGGAGTTCGTCTTTGTCGTAGACCTCAACCACATTGGGGTGAGAAACCAGGGTCGTGACCAAGATTTCTCGTTTAAAGCGCGCTGTAATCTCTTCGGCCTTCCGGCCTTTGGGTTGGGTTAATTTGAGCGCGACCTTTTGACCGAGCTCTATGCTCGTGGCCAGGAAGACCTTGCCCATTTGCCCCTGCCCCAGGATCTTTTCTACTTTGTAGCGAGAAGCGATGGCCAGGGCGATCATAGGATCACCGATAAGCTCCGATCCTCGATCTTGCCTGGCTGACTGAACTCGCAGGTCTGAGACCATGTTCGGCGGCAGTTGATTGATGGTGGCATCGGCGTCTGGCGCCGCGCTCTCGGCGCGAATTTGAGCCATCATATTTGGTGGCAGATGGTTGATCGTGGCGTCTGGATCCGGACCTGTTGGTGCGGTTGGAGCTGCGGCCATGGAGAGCGGCGAGGCACCAGGCATAACAAATTCGCCACTTCGGAGCTGGTCGGCTGTAAAGCTGAACGCGCCGGGAGGCATGCCAGCGGCGCTGGTCGGGCTTAATGTCTCGGCGTTAGGATCGAATTGAGCCCCCAATTGCGCGGGGAGCAGTTCTCCGCTTAGGTTGGAGGGTGTTGAGAGGGTGCTTGTCAGATCTGTCGGGCCCGGGTCAGCCCCTGGAACCGGAGGCCCTTGCTGAAGCGCTGCTTGGGGAGGAACTTGAATGGCTGCATTGGTTCCAGAGAGGACGGTGTGACGAAAAGTCTCCAGGCGACTTTGACTATCCACGTTGAATTTTTCGCGGGCCAGGCCGAGAATCGGTTGATTTCGCTCCGTGTCAATCACTTGTTTTTGGAGGAGAAAAACGCCGGCGCGTGTTTGGAATCCCGTTTCTTTAGAGGATTCTCGGGCCAATTCCAGCTCGCTCTGGGGCACACCCATTTCCATACAGGCTTGGAAATAGAAGGCTTCAGCCCTTAGAAACTCAAACTGTTCAACTTCGCTGTGGATGCCCTTCGCTTGGTCGAGGCTAAGTTGTCCTGAATCGAGCAAAGTTTTTAACCACGTCGAAGCCCCAGCCCTTTGGTCTAGATCTCGCAAGAGGGCGAGAGCCTGGGGTTTATCCATGAGATTCTTTGCGATAGTCGACTTCGCAGGGTCAACATGGCAAGAGTGTCCAGATCTGAGGGGTTGCTGGCAAGCTTCTTCGTCCCCTTGATTGCAAAATACCAACCATTTGTAACTTAATCATGCACGATATATAGCCTTTGCTACAGCGCTACAGTCGTGAAAAACGCTCTAATGTGATAGCGAATATGGCTGAAGCCATGGTATGAAGGATTATGTAGAAGAAATTCGTGGTTTTCGCGGCTCGCATAATCAAGATATATTGATTGGGAGGAAGTCGTCTTCCTGCGAAAAATATCATCTTCAACGAAGAGTTGAGGACCCCTGAGGGAGGATCGAGGTCATGGCCAAAGCGCCGACCTTTGTAGGCATTGACTTAGGAACAACATATTCTGCGGTCGCCTACCTGAACAACCACGGTAAAGTCGAAATCATTCCCAATGAGCGCAGCCAACCGGTGACCCCATCGGTGGTCATGTTCCCGGAAGGCAACGACGAAGAACCCATTGTGGGAGAGCGTGCCCGTCGCATGGCCCGCTTCTCGCCCGATCGCGTGATCGAATGTGTCAAACGACACATCGGGGATGCCACCGTCGAATACGAAGTCTCCGGGGAAACTTATACCCCCGAAGAGATCTCCGCGGTGATTCTTCGTGAGCTTCGAAACATTGGACAACTCCACCTCAGCCGTGAAGTCACCGAAGCCGTGATCACCGTTCCCGCCTATTTTGACGACGAACGGAACGCAACAAAACTCGCTGGAGAGTTGGCCGGATTCAGGGTTCTCGGCATCCTAAACGAGCCCACTGCAGCCGCCCTAGCCTTCGGCCTCGACCACGCCGTCGAGAAAGGCATCGCCCTCATCTACGACCTCGGTGGTGGAACCTTCGACGTCTCCGTCGTTGAGCTAGATGGCGGAAACATCCGCGTCCTCGCCACCGACGGTGTCCGCCTCCTCGGGGGCGTTGACTGGGACAGCAAGCTTCTCGAATACGCCGCTCACGAGTTCATGGTGAAGCACGGTCCGGATCCTCGGGAGGACCTCCGCAGTATGCAGCGCCTCGCTGACGAAGTCGAAGCCGCCAAGCGCTCCCTCTCCTCACACTCCCGGGCCAAGCTCTTCCTCGAATGTGGTGATGTCGCCGGTCAGGTCCTCATCACACGCGAAAAATTCGAAGACCTCACCGAAGGATTGCTTCTCCAAACGGAAGCCTATACCGAAGCGGTTCTCGAAAAAGCCGAGCTGGAGTGGAGCGACATCGATCGCATTCTCCTCGCCGGTGGGTCGACCCGTATGCCCATGGTTCGCAATATGCTCAAAGAGCTGAGCGGAATGGAGCCGGACACATCTCTTAACCCGGATGAATGCGTCGCCATTGGTGCCTGCTACTACGCCACCAAGCTCAAATCTGACGCCTCGATCGGCGCGGAAATGTCCACCGTCGGCGATGCGCTCCGCCAGGTCGCAAACTCCATCACCGTCGAGAACGTCGCCTCTCACTCAATCGGTATTCAATCCGTCATTCAAGGTCAGCGCCAAAACGTCGTGATGATCCCCGAGCAAACCCCGCTCCCCCACGAAGTCACTCGCTACTTTGCCACTCACGCCGATAATCAAGTCACCGTCGAGGTTAAGGTCCTCGAAGGCGACAGCGATGATCCCGAAGATTGCAACTTGCTCGGAAACGCTGTTATTAAAGGCCTCCCTGCCAATCGCAAACGCGGAAGTAAGATCTCGGTCACCTACGTCTATAGCGATGAGGGCATCCTCACCGTGAAAGCCCAAGATGTAGAATCGGGCCAAAACTGCGAGGCTACAATTAAGCGCGGCGCCTCCGACGCTCCAGAATATGTTCAGGCTATGAGAGAGCGCCTCGACGCCCTCTACATGCTTGAAGGAGAGACCGCCGACGAAGTCGCTACACGAGAGCGAGAAGAGGAAGAAGCTCGCGAGCTAGACCCTCCTGAACCGATCGACTACGGTGAAGAATACGACGACCACGCCGACATCGAAGACTCCGTCTCCACCGTGGAAGAACCTGAGATTTCAACTGGCCACATGCGCCGCATCCAAAGCGACCTCTCTTCCATCGCTGACTCCTCCGAAGACCTCATCGCCACAGACCCCGACGAATACGGGGAGGCTGTTGCCAACATTGGTGGAGAGCTCGCCGACGACGCCTCAACTGACCCCGTCGACTTCGACGAGAGCATTTACGACGAAGAGCCCCCCTACCCCGTTGACCCCAATCAAGTCGATGCACCGATTGAAAGCCGCGAAGCCACACCAGGTGACTATGTCGACCCGTGGCAAATGGCCGCCGATCAAGGTCTCCTCGACGGAGAAGTGCTCGCTGCAACAGACGACACCGCCGCCTACGATGAGACCCTTGCTCCTGCCGACGAAGCGCCAAATCCCTACGCTAGCGAAACGGATATGGCCGATACTCAGCAAGGCTACTACGAAGATAGCGAAGCCGAATCTCTCGCGGTCGGCTCTGGTGCTCACCATCTTGGCACAGGCGATCACTTCGAGGAGCAGCATCACGCCACACAAAGACTCGACGACGACGATTCCATCGAACCCGAAGGCTATCGGATGTCCGACGATCTCGACCAAGCCTTCGGCAGCTACGATCCTCCTTATGGTGATCCCGAAGACACTTACGAATCAGAAATGGAACCCGAAGGTTATCGGGAAGCCACCGAAGAAGAACCTCATTACGAGACCATGAAAGATGGCGTTCCTAAGAGTGTTCTCGGCGAGGGCGAGGTCCTCGACAAAAGTGACTATGAAGAATGAAACACGATGATTGAAACACTTGATGGAATGACCCCTGAGATTCACGACGAGGCCTTCGTTCACGAAATGGCGACGGTGATCGCCGATGTGAAAGTCGGCCCACAAAGCTCGATCTGGCCAAGCGCCGTTCTTCGCGGCGATGACGGTCCTATCGTCATTGGTGAGTTATCATCCATTCAAGATGGAAGCGTTGTTCACAACACCTCCGGGTTTTCAAAGACCACCGTTGGAAATCGGGTCACTGTTGGGCACAACGTCACGCTTCACGGTTGCACGGTCGAAGACAATTGCCTCATCGGAATGGGTGCGATTATCCTAGACAACGCCGTGATCGGTCAGGGATCTATCATCGGCGCTGGCACGCTGATCCCGGTTGGCAAAGTCATTCCTCCAAACTCCCTTGTCTATGGCAATCCATACAAGATTGTTCGTGCGACCGGCAAAAAGGAAGAAGAGATGATTGAAGGTGGTTGGAAGGCCTATCAGGAGCGTTGCCGCCAGTACAAGGCCAATCGAGCCGTCTCTTCCTAGGACTCTCGCCTAGATTCGATTCGGAATCAGATTTCGTGAGGGAGGGCGTGAAGCTTGGATCAACAATCACGGGACTGGTATCTCGCTCGTTGGCTCGTCTCACGAGGAGTCTGTAGCGAAACCTCCATCACAAACATCTTTCACCAAGATGGAGACTTCCTCCAAAATCTCCAAAACGCCTCCATTCTTCATCCTCAACTTTGGGAGCTCTTCCTCAAAGACATGGAGAGTCGCGGCTCAACCATAACGCCCCCATCTCAATCGAATATGCTCCGTGCATTCCGAAGCGAGAGCAAGCTGCCAAAGATCGGGCAGCAATTCTCGGGATACGAGCTGCTCTCGGAACTCGGGCGTGGTGGCATGGGTGCGGTCTTTAAAGTTCGTCGCCTTGAAGACCAAAAGATCTTTGCCCTGAAAATGATCCTCACCGGGGAGGATGCAAGCGACGAGCACCGAGAGCGATTTCGTCGGGAAATCGATGCCATGAGAAAGCTCAGCCATCCAAATATCGCTCGAATCTATGATTCGGGGAGCGAAGATCAAACCGACTTTTACACCATGGATTTGATTGAGCAGGGGCGATCACTCACGAAAGCGATCTTCGACGCTGATGGTGGCCTGCTCCAAGGAGTTGGCTTTCTCTCGGAGGTCGCGCTTGCGCTGCACTATGCCCACGAAGAGGGTGTCGTTCACCGAGACATAAAACCCTCGAATATTGTCGTCGACGGCGATAAGAAGATCTGGATCGTGGACTTTGGTTTGGTCCGTGATCTCGACCGAGTGACAAAACTCACTCAGTCAGGAGCCTTTCTAGGCACACCCAGCTACATGTCTCCAGAGCAATGTGTTGAATCGAGTAAGGTCGACGCCCGATCGGATGTTTATGC
>JARGOJ010000313.1:7112-8796 GCA_029210225.1 Planctomycetota bacterium | reverse complement strand
TCGTCGTCATCGTGAAGGTCATTCATATTGACAGCGATAGTGCGTTGGGCTGGAGGAGGCTCTGGCTCAAAGTCAAAGGCTGGTGGTGGAGGAGGCGCGTCAGACATTGGTTTTGGGTCAAAGTTGAAGCTTGGCGGAGGATTTTTGGGCGCGGTTTCCTTCGCAGTCGTGTGTTGATCGAAGCTTGGCTGCTCATCAAAGATGTAAGTTCGTAGGGCTGGATCACCGCCGCCCCCGGTGTTTTGGGGTGGCGTTGGCTTCTGTGGAGGAGGAGCTGGCTCGTCGAAATCTGGCTGGGCGTCAAAAACGAAGGTTCTCAATGCTGCGTCGCCGCCGCCTGCATTTTCTGGTGTGTTGGGCTTTGCAGGGGGAGGAGGAGCCGGTTCGTCGAAATCTGGCTGGGCGTCAAAAACGAAGGTTCTCAATGCCGCGTCGCCGCCGCCTGCATTTTCTGGTGTATTGGGCTTTGCAGGGGGAGGAGGAGCCGGTTCGTCGAAATCTGGCTGGGCATCAAAAACGAAGGTTCTCAATGCTGCGTCGCCGCCGCCTGCATTTTCCGGTGTATTGGGCTTTGCAGGTGGAGGAGCCGGTTCGTCGAAATCTGGTTGGGCATCAAAAACGAAGGTTCTCAATGCCGCGTCGCCGCCGCCTGCATTCTCTGGTGTGTTGGGCTTTGCAGGGGGAGGGGGCGGAGGAGCATCGAAGGCTGGCTGTTCATCGAAAACAAAGGTTCTCAATGCTGCGTCGCCGCCGCCTGCATTCTCTGGTGTGTTGGGCTTTGCAGGGGGAGGGGGCGGAGGAGCATCGAAGGCTGGTTGCTCGTCAAAGACAAAGGTTCGCAGGGCTGGATCACCGCCACCGCCGGCATTTTGGGGAGGAGTTGGAGCTTCAACTTCGTCACCGAACGCCAGGTCGCTGGCGTTGAAGGTAAATGTTTGGAGTGCGGGGTCGTCATCAGCGAGGGGCGGAGGTGGGGGAGGATTCCCCTGACCGTTGGGATTGGCAGGGTTTCCGCTAGCGCCGAAATCGAGTTCGAAGGCGTCTGCAGAGAATTGGAATGAGTCTGGAGCGGCGCCCCCGGAGTGCGCGGCTTGCCCTTGATTTCTTTTAAAGGAGCGGGTTTGGCGCCCGCTTGGTTTTTTGTCGAAAGCAGGGGCTTTGGGTTGTTGGGGAGGAGCGTTGAACTGGGGAACTTGTGGTGGGGGTTTTGGTTTGGCTTGGAGCTGGGCTTGTGGCCAATGGAGTACGAAGACTGAGTAACCAAGTTTTATGTTGTCGCCATTTTTGAGGACATGGCGGCTCTTCTTCTTGACTTTTTTGCCATTGAGCCGAGTGCCGTTGGTTGCCCCAAGGTCGAGAAGAAGGATTTCATCGTTCTTCGTTTCGACGCAGCAGTGTTCGCGGGAGCACTTGATGTCCATGACGATAATATCAGCTGTGACTCCGCGTCCCAGGACATATCGACCTTTGGTACCAATCGGGAAAGTCTTTCCCTTGTCCGCGCCTTCAATAACTTCGAGAACAGGTCCCGCCACTTTGGGCACCTCTTGATATTCGATCCTGGTAAATAAACTGTGCGTCTTGTGGGAGAGAGCTCTCCTTACCGTAGGCATAGTCTTTCAACAGGGTCGTTTTTGAAACCAGTAAACGCATAAGTATAGTTTTAGCCCTCTACTTTTGTTGT
>JARGOJ010000313.1:0-7102 GCA_029210225.1 Planctomycetota bacterium | reverse complement strand
CTCACTTCAACAACGAGCTTCAACATAACTCATGTCACCACCATCAATAATTAAGGCAACAATGTTCCCAAGGTCACCTTTGAATCAGTATACATTATGACTCCAGCCACGCCTAATTTCCCAAAAAGATATGCAAGATTTGCTCCCATTTCTCCCGGGAGAGAGCCCGGCAGGCCAATCTGTCATAATGACAGCCGTCATGGATGCTCGGTTTTTACGGACTGTCATTATGACAGGATATGATTTTTTCGATTCGTGACCCATTTCGCCCAAAGGTCTCCAACTCCCCTTTTAATCAGTGTTTCTAAAAAGCTGGTGGACATGGTATGAGCCTTGCTAAAGGCGCAGAAAACATCCCACTAGGCCATCTCACAGAGTTTGGTTCGATCTTTTGAGCGTCAATTTAGAGGCTTTCTCGATCGAGGTCCTTACCAACAATGTTTTGTGTGTGATAAGAGCATGACCTGGCGTTTCGCAGGTAGTTTGAAGGAGTGTAGCCAGCATGGCAAAGCAGCTCGCATTCGATGAGGAAGCAAGAAACTCGATCAAAAGAGGCGTGCAAAAGCTCGCCCGCGCTGTCAAAGTCACACTAGGGCCTAAGGGCCGTAATGTTGTGATTGACAAGAGCTTTGGTGGCCCACGAGTCACCAAGGACGGCGTCAGCGTCGCTGAAGAGGTCGAACTTGACAATCCTTACGAAAACATGGGCGCGCAACTCGTTAAAGTTGTCGCCTCAAAGACGTCGGACGATGCCGGTGACGGAACAACCACCGCCACGGTTCTCGCCGAAGCTATTTATCTCGAAGGCCTGAAGAGCATCGCCGTTGGCAGTGATCCTATGGCCCTCAACCGCGGTATCAACAAAGCTGTCATAGCAATCGACAAGAAGCTCGAAGAGCTAACGACATTGAAGTCGGCGTTATGATCGCCGACGCGATGAACAAAGTCGGTCGCGACGGCGTCATCACTGTCGAAGAAGGCAAAGGTCTTGAGACAACCGTCGACATCGTCGAAGGTATGCTCTTCGATCGCGGTTACCTCTCGTCTCACTTCGTCACCCACCCTGATTCCATGGAATGTCTCCTCGAAGACGCTTACGTTCTTCTCTGCGACTCCAAGCTGTCAGCCATTCGTGACCTCGTTCCTCTCCTAGAAACCATCGCTCGCGATAAGAAGCCATTGCTCATTATTGCGGAAGATGTCGACGGAGAAGCCCTCGCGACTCTTGTCGTCAATCGCATGCGTGGAATCTTCGATGCAGCTGCCGTCAAGGCACCTGGATACGGTGAACGACGCAAAGCTATGCTCGAAGACCTCGCGGTCCTCACTGGCGGAACTGTCATCTCTAAAGACCTCGGTCTTGACCTAGAGAAAGTCACCGTTGAGCAGCTTGGCCGCGCTCGCAAGATCAAAGTCACTAAAGAAGAGACTACGATCCTCGAAGGCGCCGGCTCTAGCGAAGAGATCGAAAAGCGCTGCGCTCAAATCAAGCGTGATATCGATCGCAGCGACTCCGATTACGACCGCGAAAAGCTCCAAGAGCGCCTCGCGAAACTCCACGGTGGTGTCGCCCGCATTAATGTCGGCGCCGCAACCGAAACGGAGCTCAAAGAGCGTAAAGGTCGCATCGACGACGCACTCAGCGCAACCCGCGCCGCTGTCGACTCTGGAATCCTCCCCGGCGGTGGTGTCACCCTCGCTCGCGTTTCCAAAATCGTGGACCTCAAGAGCGAAAGCCACGACGAGCAAATGGGCATTGACATCGTTCAACGCGCCCTCAGTGCTCCTCTCCGTCAAATCGCCACAAACGCTGGATTCTCTGGACCTTTGGTCCTCGACAGAGTCCTCAAGAGCGACGACAAAAACTACGGATTCGACGCACGCCGCGGCGAATACGGCGACATGATTGAGTTCGGCGTTGTTGACCCATCCAAGGTCACACGCAGCGCTCTACAAAATGCCGCCTCCGTTGCAGGTATCCTCCTCACAACCAACTGCCTCATCGCCGATAAACCATCGGATGACGAGGACGATGGTCATGGTCACGGCCACGGCGCTCCCGGCGGAATGCCCGGTATGGGCGGCATGGGTGGCATGGGCGGAATGCCCGGTATGGGTGGAATGGGTGGCATGGGCGGAATGCCCGGCATGGGATTCTAAGATCCCCTCCCAATCCTCGGAGCCTGAGAAAATCTCAGGCTCCCAAGCTACTTATCGTTAAAAATAATACAAAGACAAACAACCAGGCCCCGCGCCTGACAAAGACATAAATTTCCAGGAGGAAAGTCATGGCTGTCCAACCTCTCGACGACCGCATCCTTATCAAACCCCTCGAAGCAGAGCTCACCACTGCTGGTGGTATCGTTCTCCCAGATACCGCTAAAGAAAAGCCTCAGCGCGGCAAAGTTGTCGCCACAGGCCCCGGAAAACTTCTCGACTCTGGCAACCGCGCTTCACTCACAATCTCTGAAGGTGACATTGTCCTCTTCGGAAAATACGCCGGAACAGAAATCAAGATTGACGGTGTTGAGCACCAAATCATGCGCGAAAGTGAAATCCTCGGAATCCTCGAAGATTGAACTCGGGCCCATCGAAAAAGTCAGCAAACCAAGTAAGGAAGTAAGATCGCATGTCGAAACAAATGCTCTTCGATGATGACGCTCGTAAAAAAATTCGCACTGGCGTCGCCAAACTCGCTAAAGCTGTCAAAGTCACACTCGGTCCCCGTGGCCGGAACGTGATTCTGCAGAAGTCCTTCGGAGGCCCCACCATCACCAAAGATGGTGTCAGTGTCGCCAAAGAGATTGAACTCGAAGATCCCTTCGAGAACATGGGCGCTCGCATGGTCAACGAAGTCTCCTCCAAGACTTCCGACGTGGCCGGTGACGGCACAACGACAGCGACTGTCCTTGCCGAAGCCATCTTCACAGAAGGCCTGAAAGCCCTCGCCGCCGGGGCCAATCCTATGGCTCTCAAGCGGGGAATTGATAAGGCCGTCGGTGTTGTCGTCAAAGAGCTCAAAGAGCTCTCTATCGACGTCGACGATCGCGCTCAGATCGCTCAGGTCGCCTCTATCTCTGCTAACAACGACAAAGTGATCGGCGATCTCATCGCTGACGCTATGGAAAAAGTTGGCAAAGAAGGCGTGATCACCGTCGAAGAAAACCAAGGCATCGACACCGTCCTCGACGTTGTCGAAGGTCTTCAGTTTGACAAGGGCTATATTTCGCCCTACTTCGTCAACAAGCCTGAGTCAATGACTGCCGAGCTCGAAAATGCCCATATTCTTATCTATGAGAAGAAAATTGGTGGCATCCACGAGCTGATCCCAACCCTCGAGAAAGTTGCTCGTGGCGGCGGATCGCTGCTGATCATTGCCGAAGACGTTGAAGGGGAAGCCCTCGCGACTCTCGTCATTAACCGTCTCCGCGGAATCCTCAAAGTCGCAGCTGTCAAAGCCCCTGGCTTTGGTCAACGCCGCAAAGACAACCTCTCTGATCTCGCCATCCTCACCGGTGGAACCGTGATCAGCGAAGACACCGGTCACAAGCTCGAAAGCGTTGAGCTGGAGCACCTCGGAACCGCCAAGACCGTCCGCATTGAGAAAGACTTAACTCTCATTGTCGAAGGAAACGGTAATGCCGAAGAAATCCAAGCTCGTTGCCGCCAGATTCAAGCTCAGATCACACAGTCAACTTCTGACTACGACAAAGAAAAGCTCCAAGAACGCCTGGCCAAGTTGTCCGGTGGAGTAGCTGTTGTCAAAGTCGGCGCTGCAACTGAAAGTGAAATGAAAGAGAAGAAGGCTCGCGTTGAGGACGCTCTCCACGCAACTCGCGCTGCTGTTGAAGAAGGTATTGTCCCCGGAGGCGGCGTTGCTTTCCTTCGCACCCAGGACAAGCTCTCTAGCCTCGAACTCGAAGGCGACGAAGCCATCGGCGCTGGCATCATTGCTCGCGTCCTTGAATATCCTCTCACGCAGATCTCTGAGAACGCTGGGGAAAACGGCGATATCATTGTCGATCACGTGAAGTCATTGACCAAAAACGAAGGCTACGACGCCCTCAATGGTCAATACCTCAACATGATTGATGCCGGCATCATCGACCCAACAAAGGTCTCTCGTAGCGCTCTTCAGAACGCCGCGAGCGTCGCCTCTCTCATGCTCACAACGGAAACGTTGATCACTGATCTCAAAGACAGTGATAGCAAGATTGAAGGAGTCGTTCGCTAAGAACTAGTGAATGACTCAAACGATCGCAAGATCGATTCATATTGGAATAGGGGCGGTTCTTTCCTTTCAGCGAGGATGACCGCTCTCTTCAAATACACTGAAGCCACCGCGCTTCATCAGCCCTACCGGAAAATGTCATGGCCCAAGCCGACCCCTATGAAGTCCTCGAAGTCTCTCGGGATGCGACTCAAGACGATGTAAAGAAGGCGTTTCGCAAGATCGTCCGCAAATACCATCCTGACCGCAACCCCGACAACAAAGAGGCCGAGGACAAATGCAAGGAAGCTGCTGAGGCCTACGACATACTCGGAAACGAAGAAAAACGCGCCCGTTTTGATCGTTTCGGGCATGCTGGAATCGGCGCCGGCAGCGCTGGCGCCGCGAACTTCGGATCCTTCTCAGATATTTTCTCGGCCTTCGGCGACCTCTTCGGTGGAGGCGACCTCTTTGGCGGCTCCCGTGGCGGACCGCGACGCGGCGCCAGCTATCGAATCGGATTCGAACTCGAATTTATGGAAGCGGCCCTCGGCTGCACCAAAACGATCGAGCTCAAACGCCAAGAGCTGTGTGAAGATTGCGACGGCAGCGGCGCCTCTTCAGGCAGTAAGCCCGCTAGCTGCCCCGATTGTCGTGGTCGCGGCTTCCGAGTCATGTCTCAAGGCTTCTTCCAAATTCGCCAGCCCTGCGGACGCTGTGGCGGCGATGGGGAGATCATCACGAATCCCTGTAAGCCCTGCTCCGGCGAAGGACGCATCCCCCGCAAAGTCGACGTTGAAATCGCCGTTCCTGCCGGGGTCGCCGATGGCATGCAAATCCGCGTGGCCGGTGAAGGAGACCACGGAGATCCTGGAGCGCCTCCCGGAGATATCCTGGCCGTCGTGCAGGTTAAAGAACACGAAATCTTCGAGCGAATCGATAATGACCTCATTATTGAAGTGCCGATTACTTTTGCTCAAGCCGCCCTTGGAGCCAAGCTTGAGATTCCGACTCTGGAAGGGAATACCGAAATCAAGATTAAGGCCGGCACCCCAGTCGGCCACGAAATCATCTTGAAAGGGAAAGGCTTCCCCGATCCAACGGGACGTTATCGGAACGGCTCCGCCCGCATTCTCATTACAATTTCAGTCCCCAAAAAGCTCAATAAACGTCAGCAAGAGCTCTTGCGTGAGTTCGCCGAAATAGAAGAAACCAACGTCTCACCGCAACGTAGAACGTTCCTCGACGCCGTTCGCAGTCTCTTCGACTAAACCGCCCAAGGAGGTCTATTGACATGTCAGAAAACGGACAAGCCCAAGAAAACAATGACAAGATAAAAAGCGCCTACGAGAAAGCCACGGAACGAATGGACTCTAATCAACCCGAAAACAGCCCCGAAGACACTCAAGATGCCCCAGGCGCCGAAGCAACAGCTGACGCCGAGAGCGGGTCGAGCGAGAACAGCGAAGAGAAGCAAACTGTTCAAGCTCAAGCCGAAGTTGTCGAGAACGACGACAACGCTAGCAACCTCGACTACAAAGACAAATATCTCCGGGCCCGCGCAGACCTCGAAAACTACCGCATGCGCATCAACCGCGAGAAAGAGAGCTGGCGCGCCAACGCTGTTCGTAGCATGGCCATGAGCTTCATCGATATCCTCGACAATCTCAACCTCGCCCTCTCCACAACGAACTCCAACGAAGACGTCAACGACCCAACCTTCCTCAAAGGAGTCACCGCGGTCCGCGATCAACTCAAGAATCAACTTGAACAACGCGGCGTCCGACAAATCGAGGCGAAGAGCGGCGATACCTTTGATCCTGATCAACATGAAGCACTCATGGTCCAAGAATCTGCCGATGTCGAAGGACAAGTTGTCGGTCTGATCTTGCGCCCTGGATACATGCTGGACAAGCAGGTACTGCGGCCGACCCAAATCCAAGTGCTAAAAGGCAGTTAGTAGTCTGTCATAGCGACAATAAGACCTGGAGGTGGCCATGCCCAGTCCATCCAAAGCCGAGAACTCACCGGATCAGCCCCCAAAGTCGAGCGGGAAAGCAGCGAAGGTTAAAATGTCTGACATAGAGTGCCCCAATTGCCAAAAAAGCTCTCGCTTCAACCTTACAGAAATCCCCGCTCACTTCCCCTTCTGCTCCATGCGCTGTAAATCTCACGATCTCGGCGAGTGGCTCACAGAAGACGAAGAGGAAGAGGATGATGAGGACAACACGGCGAGCAATTCTTAGCCAATTCGTCCTCCTCTTTTGACCCAACTCAAGAAACGAGAGTCGTCCGCGACTTGTTTCTTTGCTCAACTTTTGCGACAAACTTGCGCTTGAATCTCCAATCGATCTGCTTTTCGTAGGTCCCATTGCACGCTCTCGAAAGGGAACACCATGGACGGTTTCACTCAACAACGGCGAGGTCTATTCGACGGACTCAAAGTCCCGGCCCTAGACATCAGCGCGATATTCCTTGGCGTCATCGCCATTTTGCTCTGGAAAGCGGGTATCAGCGTCGTTTCCTGGACCGCCGCCACCGAAATTGGAAATGACACCATTTCGAGTAAGCCGACCATCGACCTCGTTTCGGTCATGCTCGGGAACCTGCTCTCTTATTTTGGATCTTTTGGCAAAGTGGTCGCGGCCGCCTACAGCCTGCCGCTTAAAGCGCAAAAGCTCTCCCTCGTCCATTACATTGGATTTTATGGCTGGAGCTTGGTCATCTGGTCGTTCTTCTCTGCTGCTATGAATCGCAGCGCAGCGATGAAGCTCGCTCGGGAAGAAGGCCTGGAGTTAGCCGAAGCCATTAAGTTTGGATTCAAGAAATTCCTCTCCAACTTCTTCACCGTTGCCTCAGCCCTCGGCATTGTGGCCGTCCTTTATGGCCTCT
>JARGOJ010000312.1:2682-8853 GCA_029210225.1 Planctomycetota bacterium | reverse complement strand
ATTTGGATGACCTTCATTGGAACCGTCTCAGCAAACGCTGAGAAGGGTATCCCGGCTGTTTTCCCATCTGTTGTCGTGTCAAAAAGTCAGGTCTTCGTCGACTCTGGCACGGCGACGCTCGCTTGTGTCAACGCAACAAACGGCCGGATGAAGTGGGTGAGCCAGACAACGAAAGCTAAGAAGAAAGCTCCCGCTAACAACCCCTTTGGTCGCGTCAACGGCATGGTGACCGAACAGAATCCTCCGAGCCTTGAGCCCCTTCGATTCATTGAGCGAAACGGCAGCTCCGATCTGGTCCTCGTCTCTCCACCCGGACGCTCAGAAGTCAAAGCCTACGACACTATGACGGGGAAGCGGGTTTGGTCCTCGGCCTCGTTAAAAGTCAAAGCGAATCGCTTTCTGGTGACCCGAGAGGGCGTCGTTATTCTCTATGGGAAACGTTATCTAATTGCTCTCGATGGTCGCAACGGCAAGCTCGCTTCTGATCCAGCAGAGGATGGACGTTTTGAGCTTCTGCCTAAGAGCGACGATGTCACCTATCGAGGAGATATTGACGCAAAGCGCTTCGTCCTGCCCACAGGACATGGAACGGCCCGAGTCTTCGACTACACCGTTGAATTGAGAGGGAAGCATAAATTCTTCGAGGTGAAGTTCGCGATGCGAAAACCTCTGAAGCTGGTTGGTTGCAAAGACGATGGCCATATCATCTTCACCGCTCACGGCTTGGCCTATGCCACTAAGGATCGCCTACTGATCTACGGCGCCGATCAAGACAAGTAAGCGCTCTTATTCAAAACTCAGCCTAGAATGGCGACGAGTCACGCAAGTGGGGGACGATTCTGAGAGGAATGTCCCCCACTTTGCATCCTTCGCCGAAACATCCCTGGCTGCTGCAGTCGCATTGAGTCTTCGGCGCCGTGAGAGGCGCAGAGAGTCGTTTCTGAATTCACAGGGTAGAGACTATAGAAAGCACCGTTGGGAGGCTCCTAGCCCACGGAGAATGCGTGGAAGAAGGTTGCGCTTTGTGAATGTCGAGGGAGGGGCGGGATTTTGACGTTTTCATAGAAAATTGGCCTTTGAGGGGAGCGCCCAAATGCAAAAAAGCGGCGAGCTAGGCTCACCGCTTTTGGCTGATCACTGAGACTTAAGTGATTGAGATCACTTGAAATTCTCAACGAAGTCTTCGTCTGGGTAGATGTCTTCGGAGAAGTCGAAGGGACCTATACCGAGGAAGATCCATTGCGTGTAGTAAGCCTTACCCCAAAGGTCGCCAGACTGATCGATATATGTATCGGTCACTGGCTCGTAGATCCAGAACTGGAACTTAGCCCAACCTTCTTGCTTGTCGCGATTGAAGAGGTAAAGACCAGGCGCAACGCTTGTGAGGTTGGTCTGTGGGATAGGAATAGGAAGTGGTGGAACACCTAAACCGAAGGAAGAGTCTTTGATACCGAGAGCCGCGCTACGAATTTCGATGACGTAGTTTGGTCCAAGCTCAACTTCTTTGCCGCCAACAACGCGGTATTTCTTCTTTGCAAGGGGAACAACTTTGATTTCGTTCCGAGAGAGGAGGTTCTTAAGGGCGCTGACAACGTAGGCCTTTTGAACGCTCTCGAACTTTGTGTCGTCGATAGCGACGCGCTTTCCACGAAGCTTAACGAGCTTTGGCTCGAATTTCTTCATGGCTCTCTGACTGGAAGTGGAGATAAGCAATTGCTCTGTCGCTGTTTTGGGAGTCGTTGTTTCGCGGATTTCTCCGGTGCACCCAGATGTGAGGAGCAATGCCATGAGAGCAATTCCGAGAGTAATTTGTTTGCGAGTTGTCTCTAACCTAGATAACACGGTGCCTCCTGGGCAAACTCTTTGAATACAATGGGTGCAGGTACAAATCAGGTTGTGTGCAAATACCCGAGTGATATTTTGAACGGCAGGAGTTTACTAAAGTCAATTCCTGATTTCACCCCTGTGGAACCGAATTTCTGAAAGCTTTTTACTTATTCCATGTCGAAACTTCTTCCGCGATGGCGTCGAGAAGTTCTTCAAGTTCGATAAAACTCGTTTCATGGGTATGAGATATCCGAAAACTGCAGTCGGAAAATTCGCCGCGACCTCGTCCGATGACGGCTCCTCGGGATTTCAAAAATTTATGAAGCCGTTCAAGATCAAAATCGGGCTGTGTTTTCACAACGGTGAGTCCGTATGCTCCATATCCTTCCGCTGCGACGACTTCAAAAGCCTCCCTTGCGAACGCCCTCGCCTTCGCTGCAAGTCGCCAATGTCTTGATATCCGCTCAGCGAGGCCCTCTTTCTTTATGGCCTGAAGTTGCGTCGCGAGGGCGAAGATCGCTGGCAGGCTTGGGCCGCAGTCTTGCCACGAGGGGGCAAATTCACTCGCAAGCCTTTTGAAATCAAAGGCATAGCCTCGATTCTCGACGCTTTCAATGCGTTCCATGGCGCGGTAGGACAGGACGACCATGCAGAATCCTGGGGGTAAGCCAAAGGCAACAGAGCCGATGACCATGGCATCAATGTGATCGCGGTCGAACGATAGCTCGGTTGTGAAGGCGGAGTAGGTTGCATCGACGACGAGGAGCTGCTCGGTGTTTTGGCGGAGTATTGGAGCCAGCTCTCGGATGGGGTTCATGATGCCGGTCGAGGCCTCGCTGTGCATGAGGGCGACGGCATCGACTTGCGGGGCCTGTCCCATGAGCGCAGTGGCGCCGGAGGCCGTGATGGCTTGCCCCGTCGGTATCTTGATCTTGAGCGCTTGCTTGCCGATGGCTTCACTGGAACGGTGCCAGAGCTCACTGTCTTCTCCGGTCACAAAGTGCAGAACCTTGTCGTGGACGAGGTTGTTTATCAAGGCTTCTCGGATAGCCGGTGGATTGCCGTTGACCATGATCATTGTTTGACTGGTTCCGAGGAAAGCACCTAATAATGCTCGTATCGCTTGATACAATGCCTGAAGCTCTGACCCGGTTGGGTCGATGGGGGGGAGTGAGAAGACTTCCCGCAGCGTGGGGCTAAGATGGGGCCACTCAGGAATCCACAGTCGGTGACCGTTGGATTGCGGAGATTTTGCTGAATTCGGCATACCGGTCTCATTCGTCTAAATATCTCTGTCTAGAAGAGCGCCAAACCTTAACAAACCTGTTTAGAATGGCGAGACTGAGCTTGGAGGAAATCATGCGTTGGCTGATTTCGACTGTTGTCGTTGGTACCTTCTTATTCCTTGGGAGCTCGGCCTTGGCCGCGACCGATTATTTAATCGTGACTCCCGACAGTCTTGCACCCGTCGCGAAAGCCTTTTCCGACTATCGAAAGTCGAAGGGCTATGAGACTGAGATTTTACCGATTAGCAAGATTTACAACGAGAAGACGCTGTACTCGTCTCGGGCTTGGATGATTCGCAAAGCCGTCACCAAGATCTACCAAAAGTCCGACAAGTCCAAGCCCTTCTACCTGCTCATTGTCGGCGACACCGTCTCGAACAAGCTGCCCCTAACAACCATGGAGCGGGTCCCTTGCTACTACTCGAAGGACAACTCGGAGCAAACAGCATCGGTCGGTCGTAAAGACGCGACGATTGCTACCGACAACTTTTACGGTTGTGTTGACTTTAAAGATGATATCCCCGAGATCGCGGTCGGACGGGTCTCAATCAAGACTGTCAAAGAGGGGATGCTCGTTCTTAAAAAGATTAAGGATTACGAAAGCTCGGCAAAGAATGGACCCTGGCGTCGCAAGCTGACGTTCTTTGCGAGTGAAGGAGGCTTTGGTGTTTTGGATCGATTGCTTGAGTGGCTCTTTACTCGAATGGCCGATCAGTACATTCCCTATGATTTCGATTTGAACATGACCTACGCCAACCCCGGCTCGCCCTATGTTTACTTACCCGATCGCTTCTCGAACAAGATTATTCAACGAGCGAATGAGGGCTCATTGATCCTCACTTATATCGGTCATGGACAAGATAAGGTGCTCGACACACTTAAGTGGCGGGGCCGTCGGTATCCAATTTTGACATACAAAGACCTCGACAAGATTCAGTGTCGTGGTCGCTACCCGATCTTCTTTGTCGTCGCATGCTTCACCGGGCGATACGATCGAGGCAACGGGACCGACTGCATCGCTGAGAATCTCTTGAAGAACGAAAAAGGACCATCCGCCATTTTGGCGTCGTCGCGAATCTCGCATCCTTATAGTAACTCTGTTTTGCAGAAGGACTTTATTGACCAGGTCTGCCGCAAGCGAATCAAGACCATCGGGGAGGCTATGCGTCGGGCCAAATCGGCCATGTGCCTAAACTTCGATCGTCAGCGGCGACAGCTAGAGCTGTTCTCCGTGCTCTTGGTCCCAAAGAAAGAGAGAGTGGAGTTAGCGCGCACTCACTGCTCGATGTACAACCTCTTCGGTGACCCGGCAATGACTATCCAAACGCCCGATCGACTGCTCATGAGAGTCGCAAAAACGGGCGCGGGCGAAAAGAAGAAGTCTTTGGAGGTCTTGCTTCCAGAGGGGGCCTCTGGGCAAGCGATCGTGAGCCTTGAGAGCGAGCGGTCGACCCTATTGCGGCCGGTGTTAAAGGCTTTGCCTGCCGATTTGTCGACCGAGGCAGCGCGGGAAACAGTGAAGCAAAGTTATCGCAACGCGAACAACAAGGTCGTTCGGAGTTGGAAAGTAGAAGTGAAAAATGGCCAGCTCGTTTGGCCCGAGGCCCCCGACTTGTCTCTTCCACAAATATCTGGGAAATACTACGTCAAGGTCTATGCCTGGGGTAAGGGCTGGCAAAAAGCGGGCTCACTGCCGCTCGGTGAGCTTCCCCGTTCCGTCGGGAAAGGTTATTTGCCCGAGGAAAAGAAAGAAAATTGAGAAGCTCCTTAATGATGACACAAGGATCGGTATAATGGCCGCTCGCGCGCCCTTTGGAATGAAGAACCTTTGGGTATAAAGAGGCAGAATCATGGCAAAACGTAGAGGCTCCACAGGACGTTCCGCAAGCGTCAACAGAGCTCCCGCACCCTCAGGGGGTGCAGTATTCGAAGTAATCTGCAGTAACTGTGTCGAAGAATTTGGATATCGACCCTCGGGGTCTGGCGCTCCGATCGTCTGTCCAAACTGTGACCACAGCTGTGATTGTCCGGACGAAGCCCAGCTTCACCGAATCGCAGACCTGCAAAAGAAGGAAGGGCGGGGTTATGCTATTAACCTCATCTTGACTTTGGTTTTTGTTGGTTGCTCATTCGCAGCGATGTATCTGATTCAGAATCCGCTGGTCAATGAGAAAGACGACCCGGCAATGTTCTACGGCCCTGGCGCCGTCGCCGGTATCTCCTGTTTGCTCTTGTTGATCTTATCCATCAAATACGAGACGAACCGTTGGGAAACCTACTTCTGATTCTTAACATCAGAACGTATCCCTCGACTACGTAGCATTCCCGTTCTAGGAAATGCTCCCCTGAACACGTCGCAGATGTTCGATCCCTTCTTTGATCGTCGTCACGACGTGTTTTTGCATGGAGTCTTCGAGAGGCTCAATAAAAGACAATCGTATCGAAGAAGCCGCGAGTTCTTGATTCCCGGTCATCGCTAGGAGAACTGGGGAGGCCGTCTTCTTGCTGGTTGAACAGGCCGATCCTGTCGACACCGCGATGCCCCGAGAGTCGAGCCAGCGAAGCAGCGCTTCGCCAACAATATCAGGGATGCTGAAACAGGAAAAACCTGGGAGCCGTTGAGCGCTCTCGCCGTGAATCACAATCGTCGGCAACGCTTCTTTTAAGCAACGTTCCAAGCGATTCCGACTCTCCTCAATCGGGCGCCACTCTCGCGGCCCGAGCTCAAGTGCCGCAGCCAGGGCAACGGCTCCCGCGACATTCTCCGTCCCCGACCTTCGCCCATTCTCTTGGGATCCCCCACTAAACAGAGGTCGGATTGGGACGCCGGGCTTGTGAATGAGCGCGCCGATGCCTCGCGGGCCTCCGAGCTTGTGTCCCGTCAAAGTCATGAGGTCGCAGCTTCCACTGAGTTCCGGACCGGGGAAGTGAGCGACCGCTTGGACCGCATCGCAATGGAATGGGACAGAATATTTATTGCAGAGCTGAGAGATCGCTTTTATGTCCTGGCAGACTCCTGTTTCATTATTCGCGGCCATCACCGTGACAAGACCGGGGT
>JARGOJ010000312.1:0-2672 GCA_029210225.1 Planctomycetota bacterium | reverse complement strand
GAAGGGTTTCCTCCAACCTGGATAGTTGCAATGTGCCGTCACTGTGGCAAGGGAGCTGATGACAGGGAGCTTGGGTATAGGGCTGAGTTTGCAAAGCCGCTAAGACAGAAGGATGCTCCGTGGCGCTTGTAATAAGGCTTTGAGAGGCTTTGAGAGTGGACGCCAAGCCCCAAAGCGCGAGGTGGTTTGATTCTGTCGCGCCAGAGCTAAAGACGACCGAGTCTTTGGGGACTTCGAAATAATCAGCGACCCTCTGCCGGGCATTGCTCAGCAGGGCTTTCGCTTGCTGGCCCAGTGAGTGTGGAGATGATGGATTGAATTGAGCGCCTTGCGCATAAGCGTCCTGGTAGGCCTTGAAAACGATGGGATGAAGAGGGGCTGTGGCGGCGTAGTCCAGATAGATGCTTGGCTGAGAACTCAATTGACCGCTGGCTTTTCCGTTTCGCTGCGACTCTGCGGCAGGGGCTCAGCGGAGTTGCTGGGAGCGGTGTTGGTTTCGGCTATGTCCGATCCTGTTTCGGGGACGCGTTGTCCTTCGCCTTGAGTCTCGGGTGGGGCCGGGGCCTCTGGACTTGTTGGGGCCGGAGTCTTTTCTGAACTGTCTTTAGTCTCAGAGACATGTTTCTCTAGGCTTGCTTCAAGCTCTTCGTCGGCGGGGGAAGGATCCATATCAGCGAGGAAGTCGAGGGTTTCGATGTCGTCCTCGAAGAGTTCCTGGGCGAAGGTCGGGGTCTTTCCTTTTTCCTCAGGGACAGGTTTGAGCAAGGACTCAATGTAGGCCTCGGGGCTTGTGAAGAGGAAGTCGAAGTAAACTTCGTGGCGAAACTTAATATTGGCGACGAGGATGGAATGTTTGCTGTGTTCTAGAGCGTCCCGTTCAAACCAAGGCTGACGCTTCATATTAATGAGGCGGCCGCAACCCATGAAGAATTTCAGCACAGGTTCTGGACAGCGAACGAGACGGCGTTCAGCGAGTTGGGCGATTTGCTCGATAGTGAGGGCGCTGTCGGAGGCGAGGTTAAAGATGCCGACGCATTCAGAGTCGATCATGCAATGGAGAGCGCGGGCGACGTCTTCGACATGAACAAATTGAAAGGCGAGCTCGGCTTCAGCTGGGACGAGCATCACTGAGCGCTCTAGGGCGCGAGTGATGAGGTTGTTCTCCTCAGGACCAACAATAAAAGCGGCGCGGAGGATTTGGAGCAGCGCGGTGGGGAACTTGTGAACGTATTCGTAGCAAAGCTTTTCGATTTCTGCGGAAGCGCGCCCAAACTCCGAGGTGGGCTTGAGCAGTGAGCCTTCATAGAGGACCTCAAGATTATCGTGATGGGCCCCATATCCGGTGATGGAGGACAAGAGCGTGACGGACTTGCATCGCGCCATGGCGGCCGCTTCGATGAAATGACGGAACTGAGTGACGTTGCGTTCAAAGAGGTCCGGCCCCGGTGTATCAGAGAGCTTGAGGTAGATGGCTCCGTCGGCTTTTTCATCGGCAAAGACCAGGTTGTAGCCACGTTCGAGATTATCGTGATAATGAAATTTGAGCTTCGAGCCTTTGAAATCAGGCTCCTTGGAGTCAATACCGATGACTCGATCGATGTTCGGATCGTCTTCAACGATCCGAAGTAAGCGCGAGCCGAGATCCGACCCAATACCTGTGACTGCGAGGGTTTTCATAACGGCGGTTCTTTATCCCAGAGATCCCTATCAACGCGGTTTACGGGCGTTATCGTAACCTTTTGAGAGGAAGCATAATAGCCAAAGACGATTTACAAAGGCGAATTTCCTTACTTAATCACGTTTGCCATGCCCTTGAGTCCATTGAAATGGGAGCGTTTTCCACACTCAGATGGACTTCACGTTTCGGAAGCCTCCGCCATGACGCTCCACGAGCCCAGCAAGCTCTAACTCGACCATGCTGGCCGAGAGACTAGACACATCCGTTTCTAACTGACGGGCAAGTTGGTTGAGGGTGAGGGATTTTGTCGAGAGCTGATTTGAGATGGCCTGGAGAAACGGCGCTTGAGCTTGGATCTTTGAGTCTTGGTTTACGATTTGTTGAGAGGGCAGCACAGTCGATCTCGGGGACGGCAAGAGGCAGAGCGCGTCGAGCACGTCGTCGGCGTGACGCACAAGGGCTGCGCCGTTTCGAATGAGGTCGAGAGGCCCATAGGCCTGGGGAAGGTCGATGGGACCAGGGACTGCGAGCACTTCTCGATTCTGTTCCAATGCAAAGCGTGCGGTGATGAGCGCGCCGCTCTTTTTCGTGGCTTCAACAACAATGACCGCCTGGCAAAGACCGGAGAGGATACGGTTCCTTCGTGGGAAGAGGTGAGGTCTTGGGTCGACTCCTGGAGGATGCTCCGAGAGGATAAGACCGCGCTCTTTCATTTTCTGGGCGAGCCCTTTGTTTTCAGATGGATAGATGGTGTGAAGACCGTGGCCGACAACTCCGATCGTTTTTCCCCGAACGCTCAACGCACCTTCAAGGGCGGCTGTGTCGATGCCTCGGGCCAAACCGCTGACGACGACGATGCCACGTTCGGCGAGCTGAGCGCCGAGGGAGTAAGCGTTTCGAAGGCCTGAAACGCTCGCTTTTCGAGAGCCGACGAGGGCGACTCTTAAGGCATTGGATTCGAGGGAGCCCTGTCCGATTTTAAAGAGCAGCGGCG
>JARGOJ010000311.1 GCA_029210225.1 Planctomycetota bacterium | reverse complement strand
GGGGAGTCAAAGGCACGAAGTGGCTTTGGTGGGGGGGATAGCAATTCCAATTTAGACCCCTACCAAAAGTCGCTGCGCTTTGCTTGCGCCTTTTGACTCCCCCTACGGCTTTGCCCCACGGAGAGTATGTTCCTTGCAAATATTCTGCAGGTCCCTAAAAACCAACGATACAAACCATTGAGAATCCACTTTGAGAGTCGCGTTTCCTTGAACTCCAGCCTTGGGCCTGATTGATTGCGCAGGGCATCCGACACAGAACACAGTAAGCAGAAGGAACAGAGAGACAGAGGACAGTTTTGCGCACGGGACCATTGAAAAGCTCCTTTTTAGCGACCGCAGAAACGACTGACAGCGCTACTCCTGTTACCGTCAATCTTGGCGCAAGGTTTCACATAGTCAGGTCGAAAATCAACAACGCTCCATAACTCTACCAACAAAGGGAGCTTCGCAAGCGAGGACGTCCTCAAGCTTATACTTCAAGCTGCAACTGTCAACGCTGTCATCGAAGCTGGTCTAAATTATGAAACAGTCCATCGCTCACATCGCCCTGATCGTCCGAGATTACGACGAAGCCATCGACTTCTACACCAAAAAGCTCCACTTCACGGTCCTCCAAGACATTCCTCAACCTGAACAAAACAAGCGCTGGGTGCTCGTCGCCCCCCCGAATTCGAAGGGCTGCTCATTGCTTCTCGCGAGAGCCTCAAAATCGGAGCAAGAAGCCTATATCGGTCGGCAAACAGGGGGGCGAGTCTTTCTCTTCCTTGAAACCGACGACTTCTGGCGTGACTACAAAGACATGCAATCCAAAGAGATCAACTTTATCCGAGAGCCTAAAGAACAAAGCTATGGGACTGTCGCCGTCTTTGAAGATCTCTACGGCAACCTCTGGGACCTCGTCCAATGGTCAGAAGTCATGAAGAACGAGCAACACTAAACCCTCAGCGATTATTCTCGTCGATGCATATAGGACAGAGCCAATAAGCCAGCAAGCAGAGAGACAGATCATGGAAATTCCAAAGTGGCCCGGGCGACAGTATCGCTTCAGTGTTTACACCGTTCGTTTACTCCGGGGCCGGTTGCTCTTCACAGGTCTCATTGCGACCGCTATTGGCCTCTCAAGCTTCTTATACGAACCCTCTCAGCCCACTGAGCAACCCACAAAGATTGAGAGCGTTCAGAAAAACCCTAAAATTGAAAGTCCGCCCACTCCTAAGACACGTGTTCCATTCCGGAAGTTCCGAGAGCAGACATGGAAGCTGAACTTAGACAAAAACGGACATCTTGCTCTCAATGACGCCCTTAAAGAATGGCAAGCGATCCTCGGCCACGTTGTTGTCGTCTCCGAAGCCTCACTAGAAACCAAAAAAATCAAGATATTGACTGAGCTAAGTGAGCTCAACTGGGGTGATTTCAAACTTCTCCTTACAATGCACAGAATCCAATTAATTGAAGAAGAAGTCTCTCCAGGCCTATTTCTCATAAAGGCCATCTCTATCCGCTGCGGCTCGCTCTCACCAGATAATCTGTTGACTTCGATCGATAAGCTACCTGCAAATATTGGAGGGAAGGTCTTTGCTCATATGAGAACTCTCACAGGTAGGAACCCCTCTCATAGAACTTCCATCTCGTATAGCTACGATACAAATACACTGATCATGACTGGCTTAAAACCAGATGTCATCGAAAACCGAAAGCTCACCTACCGGTTCATTGATAAGCTCTCAGAAGAAGAGAAGTAGACCCGGTGAAGAACAGAGTTCCCAAATTGAAAGCTGGCCTTCATTCCCTAATGAGAACTAAGACCAGCTTCTTTTATTTCTTGGCTACTACATTATTTCACGCAGGACTCATCGCGAGGCGTGAAGGAGTATTCTTAGAGCCCGAGTTCACCAAGGCGATTCTTAGCCTTAAGCAGCATTTCCCGGCGCTCAGAATAAGGAGCAAAGGCCGACTTGAATCCGTAGAGAATGGTCCGGCGCAATTCATTGTTGGTGAATTTGAAGTGCTTGTGAGCCAGAACATACTCGTGAGTCAACGTGATCCCAGACACAAGACGGTTATCGGTGCAGAGCGGAGCTCGCACTTCGCTGTCTAAGAAGGTTCGCCAGGGGTGCTCGTCTAGAGACTTAATCGCTTTCGTTTGTAGGTTTGAGGTCAAACAGACCTCAACGGCGATGCGATGATCCCGAAGGTAGTGGAGCAGCTGGTGTCCCTCTTCATCTAAGACGCGTGTTCCGTGGCCGATTCTATTGGCGTTCAAGTAAGCGACCGCTTCCCGAATCGACTTGGGGCCATAGCCTTCACCGGCGTGAACCGTGGAGGCCATCAAAACATTGATGATCTCGTAGAAGGCCTTGGTGTGATGAGACGGGGGGAAGTTCGCTTCGGGGCCGGCCAAATCGAAAGCCACCACTCGGTAAATCCCTTGCTTCTTTGCTTCAACTGCCAAGCGGGCGGTCTCTAAAGAGCAGTGACTGCCGAGCTCTTTGGCTGTGGAGAAGGGATAGACGTCTCTGACCTTGCGGTGATAGAAGGAGATGTCTTCGGAGTAATGACGCATTGCGCAAACAATGATGGTGCTTCGAATACCTCCGTCAGTTTCCTTCTCAGCTTTCTCCAGGCCGCGATTGACGGCGCGCAGGACCTCCATTCCATCGAGGTCATCGTGGATATGGCGTTGTGGAGCAAAGCGAACTTCGAGATACCAAATGTTCTCGGCGTAGCAATCCATAGCCAGCTCGTAAGCCGCGCGCTCAAGGTTTTCCGGATTTTGCAGCACCCCACAAGTGATGTCAAAGGCCCTGAGATAGTCTTCAAGGCTTTCACAATCATGACCTGGAAACAGCAGCTTTCCGAGGTTCTCTTCTGAGGTATCCTCGGGGAGGGAATATCCTAATTTCTCCGCCAAAGCCCTATTCTCTGGGATGGAAGCGAGTTCACTAACGGTAGAAATGCGCATCGAACCGTCAAGGTGGCAGTGGAGGTCGGTTTTTGGGAGGGATTCCATGAATTCTTGGATGGCTGCGTCATCCATGGCGTTTAAATCAACTTTTGCAGCACTCATTCTCATTCTCTCTTTATCTTTATCGTGTTGTTTTCTTGACCCCCGCCTCGATTAAAAAGGGCTAAATTCGTTCTAAAAGGCTTGAACTCGGGGTCTCGCAATCTTCGACCACCGCTCCCCGCTCGTCAAGCGTTGAGTTCATCACAAAAGCCGTGAGTGGCGCTTCGTCGCAACGGCGATTACACTGGAATTTGAAAGTTTCTGAAGGAGAAAGGCCGTCCATGTCGGCGAATGAGCTAGTCCTTGCCTTCGTTTCCGAATCCATGGACCCGGATTCTGGAGGAGAGAACTACTGGCTTCGGCATCTTCTCAAAGAACTCTTTTGCAACAAACTCTATCTCTGCGGTTGCCAACTTGCGCCCCCTGGGGAGAGTCAAAACGCATGGCATAGTCTGCAATCGATCCCGAGGGACGACCTAGACACAATCAACAATGTGCTTAGTTTTATCCCTGCTCATGCACTCATTCGGGGCAGTTTTACTTGGCAGGACCATCAATTCTCTGCCGATTTTGAACTTTTCTATGCCCTCGGCAGCAGCTCAGTTCACCACGAGGCTTCGGAGAAAGACTTCTTGGCCTTCCTCGACACCCTTATCCAAGAGCTGCTCGCCCCCCTGATCGATTCTCCTAAGGAGCTTCGGGGCGACCTGAAGGGCATGGAGCCAACACAGGCCTTTGAAGCCTTTCGTTTGCTGTCGGAAGCCTATCGCATTTGGTTCACAGAGCATGACCTTGAGGGGAGTATTCAAGCGATCAAAGAAGCTCGTCATAAAGACCCCAACTTCAACGATCCGCTTCGTTTCCTCGCCAAAATCTATCGGGAATCAGGGCTGATCGACAAAGAGCTGGAGACCATCCAAGAAGAAGCCCAACTCTTTCAAGACGATGATCAATCATTCAAGCGGGGAGAAGCCCTCATGCGCCTTGGACAGGCGCTCATCCATTACAAGCGCTTCGATCAGGCCCTTGAGGTCTATGGCGAATGTCAGGCGCTCTGGACAAAGCTAGGAAACCTGCGCCTTGAGGTCCAAGCTCGCTCGAACCGCGCCAACCTCTTCCTTAGGAAGGGATTGAAAGAAGAGGCGGTCGCCGAATATGAGCAGGGCCTGGAGCGAGCCGCGGACGTGCCCGAAGATCACGCGCAGTTGCTCTATAACCTCGGCCTAGCCCAGAGCCAACTCGGGCAATACGAAGTCGCGCTGGAGACCTTGGAGACCGCCCTTCAAAAAGCCCGGACCCAGAGAAAAATGGGGCTTATCTGCCGAATTTACAATGCTCGGGGAGCGATCTACGATGAGTTCAATGACGAAGAGAACCTCGAAAAAGCCTTGCAGCAGTATCGCTTAGCAGAAGAATACTTCCCCTCAAACGATGAGCCGATGCTCCTGGCGGGCCTCAAAGACCACATGGCCATCACTTATAGAAAGCTTGGACGCCTGGATGATGCGCTTTCTTACTCGGAGCAAGCCTGCAAGATCTTGGCTTCGGACGATTACGAAGATCACCGCGCCATCGCCTTCCTGAACCGAGCCAGCCTTCTCATTGAACTCTGCGATTATGAGACCGCTCGGCACTTTGCCCAAAAGGCGTCGGACATCTTCCGCAAGCTCCAAAGCCCGCACCTGGAATCTGTCGAGAGCCTGCTCAAGAAGCTCCAAGACGCCCTGGATGACCTACCTAACTACGACGATTAGAGCGCTTTCACTCTATAAGCCATGATCTCTTCAGCCTTGTTCTCAAGGGGCTCCACCGTGAAGCGTCCTGAGAGCTTGGCGCCAAAGAGCTCCACTGTGAAGGCTTCGCCAAGCTGCACTTCTCCCTTCATCTTTCCTCGATCCCAAATCGTCACGGAGCCTCTGTTGCCAGAGATCGGGCCTTCATAATCGAGGTATTTCTTGCGATGGTCAAATTGACGAGTCGCCACAAAATCAAGGCTTGGCGCCTCATCGAGCTTCAGAGAAAAGAGCGCTTCGGCCATTTCAAAAAAGACATCAAAGTGCCAGCCCTGATCAGCAGGGAGGGTGTGCTTTAAGACTGAAAAGCGCCGCTCCATAAGCCGCTTTACTCGGGAGGACGGGTGCCGGGGAGAGGCAGCAAGTGCTTGCAATCGACCTCGTAATTCACGCAGGCTACGAGCATGCCCCCCGCCGTTGACATGGTCTTCAGGCCTTTGCCACAGCGAGGACACTCTGGCTCTTCAGACTCTGGCAAGCTCGCTTCAGACAGGCCTTTCTCAGCACGGAGCGCCTTGACTCCAGCGACGATCTCATCAATCGCGGTGTCGATTTCTTCCACGGTGTTTGTGCGACCAATAGACAGGCGAAGCGCCGCGAGGGCTCGGTCTCGGTCGAGGCCCATTTTTGTCAGGGTCTCTGAAGGCTCTTCCGAGCTCTCGTGGCAGGCCGATCCTTTACCAAGCAAGCATTTTTCAACCTTCTGAGTGAGGGCTGCGGCGCTGATACCAAGGAAAGAGACATTCAAGGTCGTCGGGAGACGGTACTTAACATGACCATTCAACACAACGCCTCTCAGCTCTTCGCTGAGGCGCAAATGGAAGTAGTCGCGGAGTGCTGTCAGGGTCTCTCCCTGGTCAGCCAGACGAGAACCCCAACTCAGCTCTAGGGCTTTCGCGAAGCCGACGATGGCGGCGACGTTTTCAGTGCCGCCCCGGCGGCCGTCTTCCTGGCCTCCTCCAATGACAAAGGGCTCCAACTTGATAGAGCGTTCAACGATCAGAGCGCCGATGCCCTTGGGACCATAAAATTTGTGAGGAACAACGGTCATGAGCTGGGTGCCCATGAAAGGAAAAGACGTGGGGATCTTGCCAACAGACTGAGCCGCATCCGTGTGAAAGAGGACCCGACGAAAACCAAGGGCTTCACCGATCTCTTCAAGGTTGCTAACAGTTCCCACTTCGTTTTGGGCGTGAATGATAGAGACCATCGCGGTGTCTTTTCGCAGCACTTTTTCCACGGCCTCAGCGGTCACCTCACCATGTTCGTCTATCTCCGCGACGCTGATCTCAAAGCCGCTCTTCTCCATGCGCCTGGCAGCGGCCACAACGGAAGGATGCTCGGCGCCGCCAATAACAATGTGCCTGCCCTCAAACTGGCCTGAGCTGAGTCCATAAAAAGCGAGGTTGTTTGCTTCGGTGCCGCCGCTGGTGAAGATGACCGAGCGGCGATCACAACCGAGCAAATCGGCGATTCTCTGCCGCGCTTTATCCACAGCAGCTCGGGCGGCTTTGCCCATGGCGTGGCCGCTGGAGGGGTTGGCGTAGTTCTCGGTGAGGTAGGGCATCATCGCCTCAAGGACCTCTGGGTCTAGGGGCGTCGTCGCGTTGTGATCGAGGTAAATCAAGGGAGACCTCTTCTATTCAATCATGGCAAAGGCTAGAGATTCGAGCACGAGGGTACCGTTCCCGGCCTCAGAAATCAACGCACGCCTCGCTATTTCCTGCTTTGCCCCTGATCAAGAGGGCTTTATTTGAGGGCTTCGAGGCGGCTAAGGAATTCGGCCATGGTCGGGCGCTTAGTGCTGTCTCGTTGGAGGCAGTCTGAGACAAGCTGGTCAACTTCTTCGGAGATGGTCGCTTGATAAGTCCGTAGGCGCTCCGGGTCTTTGGAGAGCAGCGCGATGAAGGTGCTCGTGGCCGTGCGTTCACGATAAGGCGTGACCCCCGCCAAGCAATAAAAGAGGGTCGCCCCGAGACCCCAAACATCAGTCTCCTCGCTGATGTCGCCATAGGTTCCCGTCGCGCATATTTGTTCGGGAGCCATAAAGGCAGGAGTCCCGACAACCTCTCCAGGCATAGAGAGGTTTGTATACCAGCTCTTCGAGAGCTTTTCTCGATCGGCTTTGACCATACCGAAGTCGATCAACACCGGGCGGTGAGAGTCTTCCTCAATAACAATGTTCGAAGGTTTCACGTCGCGGTGAATCACTCCTTTTTCATGACAAAAGAGCAGGGCCCTGGCCACTTCTTTAAAAATGCCTATCAACCAATCAAAGTCTGGCTGGGCTCCTGAGCCGTACGACTGATCGACAGAGTCTTTAAGATTGCTCCCAGAGATAAGCTCCATGGCAAGGTAGGGGGAGCCATTTTCTGTGCCGCAGGCGACTCCTCGAACAATATTGGGGTGGGCCAGCTCGCTCAAGGTGAAGGCCTCGCGGCTGAAGCGCCCTCGAATCTTCTCATATTCCTCCGCATCCCAACCTTGATCGAGGAGTACTTTGACAGCACAGAGTCGGCCGGATTCTTTATGCTTCGCCTTGTAGACCAGGCCATAGCCCCCGGAGGCGAGGGTCTCTATGACATCGAACTTCTCGAAGGTCATTCCTTGGTCAGGGACAGCGACCAGCTTATTAGAATCTCGGGGGTCAACGACCTTGGTGCCGATTCGATCTTCTTCCTGGGCTTTCTCTTGGGCTTCTTGCTCTTCGACGGCCTTATGAACGGCGTCTCTTACCTGGGTCGCTTGTTCATCATCGAGGTGGCCAAAGTCGACTAAGAATTGGCAGAGGTCTTTATCGGGGTAGCGGGGCAGGCGTTGTTTGGCGATGGTGATGATTTGCTCAGGCAGCCATTCCCAGCTAAGCAGCACATAAGCCTGAGTTTCATTTTCGTCCATGGCCATAACGGGGCTCACCTCATTGAAAGATGCTGTTGCGTCGATTCTCCACTCTCAAAATAACCTAGAGCGCTCAAAACTTCTATTGGACAGAAGGGTTACTCTCAGCAATAACGGATATGCGTGCGTTTAGTTTTTTGGAGATCATCATGACTCAGCTCTCAAAGTTTCTCTCATTCTCTTTACTTATCACTGTGATCTTTGGCCTCAATCCGAGCGCTGATGCAGAGATTCATAAACTAAAACTGTCCCAGCGAGTGAAGTTGGCGGACTTTGTCATTATTGGCAAGGTTCAGACAATTGAAGCCGCCTCTAAGAAAGAGAAAGACGGCCGCAAGACGGCAATGATCCTTGTTGAAAAGCGAATAAAGGGCCAGATCATTACCAAAATAGCCTTCCCAATAAACTACGTGACAAAGTCAGCCACAAAGAGCATTGATTTAAAGGTAGGTAAGAAATACCTCTTCTTTATCAAGAGGGTCAATTACAGTTATCAATGCGTCAATTACAAGCACGGCGCTATCTTAGTTGTCGCTAAAGACAAGGGCTACGAAAAGACCCTTAAAGAGACGATGAGCCTCTGCAAGGAGAAGAACTGCCCGAAATGCCTCAGTAATAAGGACGTGGTCCCGCTTGTTTATGGTTACCCCTCCGAGGCTATGTCTAAGGCGGCGGCAGCAGGGGAGGTTGAGCTTGGCGGTTGTATGGTTGGCAAGGCAAAAAGACACTGTAAAAAGTGTGATAAGAGCTGGTAAGGCACTTAGTGTTTTAGGTGAGTCTAAGCCGCCATTCTGTTTTTAAATTGTCGTTGCGTGTTCGCCTCCATTGTTAATCCCGCTTCCAGGCTGGTAAGAGTGCCCCCGCTTCGGCGGAACGACCAAAGCCTACGCCTTTGTCACCGTGCGACAGACCGGCCTCTCCCACATCGGCCGGTCGCTTTTGCTCTTTAGTCTTCCGGCTGAGTTTGCTGGCGTTGCCCCTGAGCCCGTGCTTCGTGAAGACGACGAATCAGCTTGTCTTCATCCTCATGGGCATGGGCCACCGAGTAAATCACGGTTTCATCCTCGTAGACCTCATAAAAGACCATGCATGGCAGCTTCTCGAAATGAGCCCGACGGAAGCCATTGGTGTAAAAGCCAAAAGTCTCAGGATAGGGTTCGA
>JARGOJ010000310.1:6802-8874 GCA_029210225.1 Planctomycetota bacterium | reverse complement strand
ACCAAGCGCACCCAGATCGGAGGCATGGAGGTTTTGACACTGGCTGAGATCATCTTTTGCTCAGCTGAGGTCGACGCGAGGGTTGCAATGAACTGACCCATGGAGTTCGTCGCTCCACTAGAAGGGGTGAGAATGTTGCCGGTGCCTGTGACGGAGAGGGAAATGGTTTGGGCGTTGAGTCCAGTGCCATTGATATCCCGAACGTTCACGGTGATGGTTGTGATTTCGGTGCCATTGGCTGTGAGGCCAGCGCTGGTGGATACAGAAACCTCCGACGTCATGTCAAGGGCGACCCCTGCTGGGGGGAGAGGAGGACCGGGAGGAATATTGGCAATCCGTTGGCTGCTTCCCCCGCCTCCACCACAGGCTACGGCAAAAAAGACCGCAGTGCAGAGGCTAAGCCACCTCGAAGTTGTCCGACGCATGATATCTCCAAGCAATGTTCAAATTTCGACTCTTACATTCGTCGCGGACCCCATAAAAACGAGAGATCTCACAGGCTCAAGGCACTTCAACCGGCTCTGAATAAGAGGCGGAAATGCATGAAGCCTGAGAGTGATGTTTCGTTTTATGTCCTCGACACCCACCCGCACTCAGTTTGAATCCCAATTTTAGGCGGCTCGGGGATGGTGTCAATCAAATGTGCATAAAATGTATCCCGAATGTCAGCGCTCGTGGCGCTTTTGCTCATCTCAAAACTCGCCTTAGGAGACTTTTTGTGAATGCAAGTCGGCCGATTGGCGTTGAAGGGTTACCCTAGCGGCCCCAAAGATCACCCACGGAGCGCCAAACTATGCGAAAAACCTCAACGATCATTCTCCTGCTCTACCTCTTCACCCAACCTTGTTGCAGTCAAGACTCCGATAATGGGGGGACGTCCCCAGCTTCTAAACCCAACAGCAAAAAGCCGGTAGCCAAGACCGACGACGAAAAGACGATCAAATACATCAAAGATTGGCACCTCCGGGATGACCTCGCGGCCGAAGGGTTCTCCGCCATCGGTTCGGCCTACGCCGCCTCCCCAAGGGGAATCATGGCAGCCCGGGAGTTCGCGTCGACGGCGGCCCGAGCAAAGCTCTTCACACTCCAAAACACACGCACTGATGAAGTCGTGAAACGCTGGATTTCGAAATGCCCAAAGGTCGAGCAAACTGACTTGACCAAGCTCTTTACTGGCCTGGCCTTTCAAAAACATCTTAAAGACCAACCGCTTCACGGAAGTCTTATCGTCCGCATTCATTTTGAGAAGAAAAAAGTCTATGCGCTGGCCCAGAGCCCTGCAAAAATCTACTTCGAGAAAGCTCAGCTAAGTCTCGAAAAGTTCATCAAAGATCAGAAGAAGACCGTTTCGAAAGCCAGCTGGGACGAGCTCAAGAAGCTGACCGAAGAACTCGAGATGGCCTGGTCAACGAAGCAAAGGGTTTACCTGCTTCGCGCAAGCAAGCCGGCGAAAAAGAAGAAGTAAGGGCAGGACATAACCCAAGATCGGCCGATCTTATGCACTGTAAAGCGAAACACCGAACAAGAGCGGTAATCCTCCCTGCTGAGAGGGGAAATCCTTTCAGGAACGGCCTCAACGAATTTGCAATGACAACCGATGAGATGAGCGGACACTTTAAATAGACTCCGCTATCGGCAATGCCTTCCTTGAGGATCAGTGTTATGTCTACGTCTTTTGATCAGTTGTTGGCTTTTTATCAAAATGAACTCGATGATTACGAGCTGATCCAAGTTCTCGGGCGAGGTCAGAGCAGCCTTGTCTTTCACGCAAAGAACAAAGCCTTCAACCTTGATGTCTCACTAAAGATACTTGAGAAGAGTGATCCCGATTTCGAAGAGCGATTTGTTCGCGAGTTTCGTCTGCTGTACACCTTCAATCACCCGAATATTGCCCCAGTGCGGGATTGTGGCCGAACGCGAAGCGGGCGCTATTTCTTTACGACTAATTATCTTGGTGGCGAGACGATCTCAAGCTGGCTAGAAAACCGTGGTCCCTTTGAGGTGACAGTCGCTTGCAAAGTTATGCTTCAATTACTCTCAGCGCTTGAGTATTGCCACAGTCACGATGTTTT
>JARGOJ010000310.1:0-6792 GCA_029210225.1 Planctomycetota bacterium | reverse complement strand
GGACCCGGTGGCCGTGCTTGGTGATATGGGGCTCGCCAAGCTCTTCAAAGATCCTATTCAAGATAAGGAGCTGCGGTCTATAACCGCGACGGGGATGAAGGCCGGGGCTCAAGGCTTTCGCTATTCGGGTATCGGAAAACCTCAGTACATGGCGCCGGAGCTCGCGTGGCAAGAAGCTTCTCCGCAAAGTGATCTTTATGCATTGACCATTACTTTTCTTGAGATGATCGCGGGGCTCATTGATTGGTCGGTCTTCTCAAAAGACAGCATGTGGGTCGATAAGAGCCCAAACTTCTTCCTTGGGACCATCTTGCAGGGGAGCCAAGCGAAGGTTGACGACAATCTTAAGCTGATTCTGGAGCAAGGATTGAAAACATCGCCGAGGAAGCGTTTCCAAAGCATCAACGACTATCTTTATGCCATTGAACAATATCTATTGAGCCTCGAAGTTCCCGAGCAAGGAAAAGGCTTTTTTACTCGTTTCTTTCGTCAGCCGCCGTCCGCTAAGAATTAGTCTGCGAAAATGCAAACAAGGCGCGAGCTTTCTGGATCGTGCCTTGTCTGGACATCACTGATTGAAATAGCTCTAGCGCGATTTCTTGGCTTGTCGCAAGGCCTTAAGAGTTTTTCGAATGGCTTTGTGAACCGGGGCCGTTTGACGGACAAAGAGCTGGCCGAAAATAACTTCAATTGCTGCGGGATCTTCCCAATTGTCTTCCCCGGTAGAATTCCTCAATATCTCGGTGAGGTACTCGGCATCTAACATTTCCGCCTCGACTTTAGATTCAAATAAGTCTGATACTGGTTGCAGATCGACGAGGTATTCATTGTATTCCGAATGACACTCTTGGTTAGTCAGGATCAGCGACTCGTGAGCGCGATACATTGCCAGTTGGTGATCCCTTGCGACGAAGTTCAACATTTGATTGATCGAGATTTTTGACACTTTTATATTCACCAAAATCTCTTCACGGTCGATGTTGGGGTTTACGAATATGTGGACCCCTGAAATGTCAGAAACATAACTCAGGACATCAGACAGGGGTGTGTCTTGAAAGTTCACATTGATAAGCTTTGCAAAGCGTCGTTCGCATTCAATTTCAAAGATCGACAACGGATTGGACTCGGGAACAGAACTGGCTTCAGCGCCAAAGGACGTCGTCCTCATTCCCGCGACCAAGGCCCGTAACATGTGCTCAATCTTTCTGTGGGTCGAAGCGCTCTTTCGCACAAACAAAAGACCTTGGGTCAATTCGAGGCTGCCCTCGTCGTCCTCGTCGACGCAGGCCTTCTCAATAAACTCAATGAGAATATCGCCGCTCAACATTCCACAGGAGCAAAGAGAATCCGCGTTGTCCAAATTAGAACCTTCTTCGTGTTCTTCGTCTTCCATTCCACAGCACGCCGGCGCAGAAGCACAACTGTCGCTACCATCATGACGTTGCTTGGCAACCAAATACAGCAGCTCGCTGACGTCATAACTGTGCAATATCAGAGGCTCCGAACGCTCCTCAGCGGACTCAATTCGTATCACGCCCCCTTGAATTCGGTATTGGAGGCCGCGACCGAGCGTTGCGAGCTTGAGCGCGCTCATGAGTGAGATGTTCGAGGCATCAAGGCTGATCTCAAAGGACTCATTTTCGATGAGTTCCCTCGCTTCAGTGGAGACAAGTACGTTTTGCCCGCTCTTCTCTCTAAATAGTTCTAGGAAATCGCTAAACGGCGCACCAGCCAAGCGAAAGCCGCTCGTCTTGTCCATGAGAGTCGCCAAGAGTTCTTGGTCGGCTGCATTTGTCTTTACTGGCGGAATACCAACGATCTCCACGGACCCAACCGGAATGAGCTGGGGTTTTGGGTGATGGTCTCCGGACTTGCTATATCTATGGACGTGAAGTCTCGAAGTTTCACGAGCATCACCGAATTCGACGGTCTGCAAGGCTTTGGAGAGGCCAAAACCAGCGGCAACTAGGGCCGAGGCGAAGAGTAGCCGAAACCAAAAGACTCGAATTCTATATCGGGCGAACCTGTACGATTCTCCCGACCATTTAGGAATCTCCATGCTCTGCAGTCCTTTCCAAAGTATCGTAGATGCGAAGACTGACATCGATCGCAGCCTTTCAGAATCAACTACGATCAGTCTCTCCGTCGCGTTCCCGAAAAAATAGAGAATTTTCGAGGCATCAAATCTCTTTCGAGTCACAAGATGGACGCAAGTATTGACGACATTTCGTACACTATGTACTTCGATGGAGTGGTAAACACTCGAAAAAGACGGGCCCGGGGAAGGACGCCGTTTTGAGTCCCAATAAAAACAATGACGCTGGATCCAACACTGATAGGCAAAAGGCTTTACGCCCTCCTGCGCATCCCCGAGCATCCCAATCTCGCAAGGGAGCTCCACGCCCTAAGAGCCCGCAAAAAAACGGGCCTCCACAAAAGCCTCGCCCCAATCCGAGGGTCTCCGCCACTCGGAAAGCGGCCAAACCTAAGAACAGCGGCTCTGTCAGACGCGGAACCCGAGGCATCGTCACCGCTCCTCCGCGACGGGGCGGAACTCGCGGTGTCCCAGGCCTCGCACCCGCCGATCCGCCCCCTCCCCTCAATGTTGATAACGACGTTGACAACGACGCGACTATCGTCGAAAGCCCGAGCAACCGTCCGCAAAGCACCGTCGCAGAACCAGGACGAAGAGCAGAGCTAGTCGAACAGTGCGAAGAAGTTTTTCGAAACGACCCGCTCTTCTCGCCGCTCTCCAGCGCGGCGCTCAAAATATTGGACAAGCTTGGCGAAGGCGGGATGGGTATTGTCCACCGGGTAAGAGATCATCGTCTCGGTCGAGAAGCCGCCCTCAAGGTCCTTCGAGACGCCAACGATGTCAGTCACTTAGAACGATTCAAGAGAGAAGCGAAGCTCACCGCCCGCCTCGATCACCCGTCCATTCCCCCGATATTTGAATTCGGCAGCCTGAAGAGCGGTCAGCCCTACATGCTGATGAGAATCATTGAAGGTAAAACCTTACGTGACCTCATTGTTGAAGAGCATAAAGACGGCGAGAAAACCGAAAGTCAGCCGCGGAAGCTCTTGGAGATCCTTGTAAAGGTCAGCGATGCGATCTCCTATGCCCATAGCCGAGGCATCATTCATCGAGACCTAAAGCCGCAAAACATCATGGTTGGTCGCTTTGGCGATGTCATGGTGGTCGATTGGGGCCTTGGCCGTGAAGTCGACCAAGGTGACGGGGCTTCCGAAGCGGGAATCGCCACCGTTATCTTGGAGCCTGGCGAGCTGAGTGAGGAAGAACAAGCTTTTCTTACTCATAAAGGAACCGTCCTAGGTACTCCAGGCTACATGCCGCCAGAGCAAGCCCAGGGGCTTCCCGCAACTCGGGCCTCCGACGTTTTCGCCCTGGGCTCGGTTCTCACGGAGATATTGACTGGACGACCCTCTGTTGTTGGAGAGCGGGCGGCGAAGAGAGTGGTCAGAACCATAAAAGGGGACATTGATTCCCCCCGTGATATTCAATCGAAGATATCAAAAGAGCTTGATGCCTTGGCAAGCAAAGCCCTCGCAGTCTCCATGACGGACCGTCCGAGCGCCGAAGAATTTGGCAATGATCTCCGTGCCTATCTCGCGGGGGAAGACCTATCTTGCTACAAATACGGAAGCGCAGCGCGACTGGCGCGACGTATTAGTCGGAGTCCTGGACTGGCCTTGAGTCTGTTCTTCCTGTCAATCATTGTGGTCGTAGTCATCAATCTTCCTCAGCGAGCGACGAACGGCGCGATTGGGAAAATAGCCGTCCCAAAGAATGGCTCCGGTTCCGACTCTGAGTTGTCCAAGCAATTGGCAGCAAAACAAGAAGAATTGAACAAAACTTCGACTGAATTGACGAAGAACAGAAGGCTCGTTGACCAGCTCCGCAAAGCAACACTTAGGCTAGAAGCCGAGGCTGGCCAGAAAGCGGCGGCTCAGAACACCGCTGCGGAGAGCAACGCATTCCTCTTTACCATCGCTCAAATTCAGTTAATGATTTTACGCGGACAAAGGGGAGAAGAGGTCGGGGAGAGTATAGACTCGTTGCGGGAGAACGCACGGGGTGATCTATCACGGGCATTGACCGTCGCGAACCTATATCTACAGGCGGAGCTACCAGACAGAGCTATCCAAGAATTGAAACGAGCCTCAACGAAACACTCCCCATGGCTGCCAGGCCTGATCTGGCATGGCGTCCTAATTGATTCGTCTCAACAACCGTTCAACACGGAAACTGAAGCATCGGCTATGATTCTTAAAAGGGCGAGTCAGGGTACGAACACTGAGAGCATTGGAATGCTGTTTCAGTCGTTGGAGATCGCCAAGACTCGTCCTAAAGAAGGACTGGTTTTATTAAACAAAGCCCTCAAGAAATCCCCGGGCCTCCCCGAGTTGTTCCATGCCCGAGCACTTATATATGAAGGCCTTGGTCAATTCGATAAAGCTATCTTAGATGCGAAACGAGTGATTGACAAAGCGCCTTTCTCGGCGCGCGCCTATATTTTGAAGGCTCGTCTGCACCTCAAAGATGGCAACGCCGCCCAAGCTGAGAAGCTTTGTTCTCAAGCTCTTCGGCGCAACGTGAATAATTTCCGGGCCTTCTTATTGAGAGCCCAAGCGAGAATTGATCTGAACAAGAACCGGGCCGCGCTCAGCGACTGCGAGGCCATTTTGAAAAGTAATCTTCAGTCCTTCCTAAAAAACCATCAACGGGCAAATTTACTCACGCTCTACAGTCATGTCCTTGCAGAATCCGGCAAGCTATCCGAAGCGATGACGCGGGTGACTGAGGCTTTGAAGCTTGAAAGTGGAAACAACAAGCTCTTGACTCTGCGTGCGACGATTCTTGGACGTCAAGGAGAGTATCGAAAGGCCGAACGGGCTTACATGGTCATTCGTCGTCGGAGTGAATCTGCGGAGGCGACTTATGGGCATGCCTTGGCGACTCTTGGACTTAAGAACTTCAAGTATGCCCTCTCGCTCTTGAATATCTGCTTGAAAGCAAAGGATCGGCAGGGCTTACCCCTCGACTTAGTTTACTTTCACATGGGCCTCGCGTCCCGCGGGCTCGGAGACGATGTAGAGGCCAGCCTCCATTTCCAGCGGGCAACACGGCTCAACTCTAAACTCAGAGGGCAAAAGAAAACTCTGACCTTCCAGCGCTCGTGGTCACCTTCACGCCTGAATTAATCTCACGGAAACTCTCTGGATCGCTCCGCCCAAGCCTTGCTTTTGTGAACGGGATTGAGCTATTGCTCCATTGGGAGTGTTTTTCGACCATTTCGAAAGTGATTTGGGGGAATTGCACCAAATCGTCACAGGATAAACGGTCTTTCTTGCAGAAACGGGCTGAAACGTCGACGGCATGGCCTTTGCTGTTAATTCAGAGTCTTGCTAGCGGAGGATGAGCTATGACATCGAAGAGCAGTGTGTTTTTTAAGAGCCAGGGACCGATTCCTTTCGAAGACTTTGTGGAGTGCTTCGTTGGTGTTCAGTGGCATGAGCTTCCGGCCCGCCTTGGAGGCCCCTATCTGATCTTCAAGAATCAAAGTGGCCGACTTATGCTCGTTGAGCTACGTTCATACAAGGGACTCTCTATCGGTCGCTCTACGGCGTGTCACGTCATGATTGACGATAGCTCGATTTCAAGGACCCATATTCAGCTTCAGCGTCAAGGCGAGCACTGGCTCATCCGCGATTTAGTCTCTAGCTATGGGACCGCGATCAATGGCAAAGAGCTGCACACGGTGTATCAGTTGAAGAGCGAGGACGTCATTCGAGTCGGAAAACGGGTTGAGGTTCTCTATATTGAGGGCTCCGACGTCATTCCTCTTATCTTTAATGAGCTCTCGCGACGATTGAATGACCTCGCGACTGGAGAAAGTACCGACTCGGAGCCTTTTAAGAGTTGGAATGACAGCTCGGTTGCCTAAATGGAAGGGAGCGATTCTTAGCGGTTTTATAGCGGATCTTGAGAGACTATTGAACTCGCCAACAACCACTAACAATCACGCCCTTCCATTTAGATGCTGAGAATTACTTTGAGCGCTCGTCTCGTTTTCGCTTGTATTTGCTCAGCTTCGCAATCCATTGGAGCTTCGTATTCCCTTGCTTTTCGTATTGCTTCTCGACTGATTTTAGATAGGCGTACAATTCATCGAACTCGGCCAGCTTTTTAGTTGCCAAGTAGGATTCAAGTAGATAAGTGACGGACGTTTCTTCAATGTCTTGGGTGCCCTGACTCTTCTCAAATTCAAAGGACCGCTTCGCTTTCTCTATGACCTTTGCGTATTGCCTTTGTTTCAGGTAGCACTCTGCGTAGAGGCGATTGGTGGATGCCCGTAGTCGGAGAAACTCACTTTCATTGAGAACATCCATCGGGCAACCGAGCGGTCGGTCTCTATAGCGCGCTAAATCGCTGGTTTTGGATCGCTGCCGTCGATCGGTGATCGAGGCCATTCTTTTGTGGACGAGACCCATTTTCATTTCCATATCTTCAAAGCCGGTCAAGTGATAAAGGGACTGAAAGAGATTTTCGGGCTTGGGATGGGTGTTCAGGGAGATCGCGTAATTTAATCGTCGGCGCCATTCATTTGTATTGATGGAGCTGTCGTGACCTTTTGCGATGTCTTCTTTGAAGCGGCGCGTAGCGACCCAACGATCAGCGGCCAGAGCTCGAAAGTAGCTCGGGACGTTCATATCGTCGCAGACCAAGTTGAGGTCATCAGCGCTGCGATCAATGATATCAAGGAGCTCACC
>JARGOJ010000309.1 GCA_029210225.1 Planctomycetota bacterium | reverse complement strand
GGACCGCTCCGTGCTTGCAGAAACTTAGCCCCACACTGAGCGCACCGATCAATCTTCGGTTTATTCAGGCGACCACAAGTTTTGCAGCGGCGCTGCGGAAAGAGTGGGCTTTGTTGTCCTGAGTTCATGGTTTCCGAGACTTATACCCTAGGTCGCTAGTTGTCTGGAGGAAGATCCGAGCTTTCAAGACAATGACTGATTCCTGTGCTTTTTACAAGGCGCGAACAAAGCAAAAACAACATTCTCGGGCAAAGTCACCCATGCAGGACTCCTGGGAATGGCGGAGGGTGTCGAGGAAGTCATCCTTTTCGTCTCCTAAGCCTCTCACGCCGTCATCATCGGGGCTTTGCATGGCTCCATTGCTGACTGGAGGCGCAGCTCAGGGCTGCGACTAAGTCATCAATCAAAGATGACCGAGGACTGGCTTTTTGGGGGGCCTTGTGAAAGATTTAACAGAGCTTTTCATTTTTCTATGAGAGCTTTTCGCTTTGAAGCATTTCCCGAGTTTGGAGAAGCATTGTGATCGAGACCAACGCCGATCTTCCCGAGGTCGTCTCTGCGGCATGCTCCGGCAGCCAGGATGCGGAAGCTCAGTTGTATCGGCGCTATTACCGCTTTGTCGAACGTCGTATGGCTGATGCCCGGCGACGTCGCAATTGGTTTTGGCTGACGGATCTCGATGATGCGGTCCAGGATGTGTTCATTCAGTTCTTCCAGGCTTTGAAGTCGGGACGCTTCGAGTTCAAGAGCGAGGACGAGCTGAAAGGCTTTTTAATTAAGACGAGCTTCTTTGTGGTGATGAATCTAAAAGACAAAAAGCCACGGGAGCGGAGCTTTTCTCAGTTTAGTGACGAGGATGGAGAGAACCCCATCGTGAACCTTGCGGTCTTCAGTGACAACATATTCAGTTCGACCGAACGGAAGAAATGCCTGAAGCTCTTCTATGCAGCCATCGACGAGCTGACTAAGAGCCGAAGGGATGTCATTGTCCGCACACTACTCGGAGAAAAAGTCCGCGACATCTGCGCCGCGACCAATAAGAGCCCCGCCTCTGTTTCAGGGCTTAAGTTCAATGCTCTCAAGGAGTTGAGAAGTCATTTAGAGAAGAGACATTTCCTCGAACACTGCGGCGAGGTGATGGAAATTCTTGGAGGAAATGGACCATGAGCCACGATCCAAATACAAACCCCGCTGAGCATCCTTCCGAGCTCTTTATGTTGCTCGATGAGAACTTAGCCCCCGGTGAACGCCGACGGCTGCTCGATCGTCTGGCGGAGCGCCCCGAGGATAAAGCTCATCTCGAAGAAGTACTCGGCACCGGGCGCTTGGTCGACCATTTCTCCATGGCCAGTCGAGACTTTTGCCCGGACCAGGAAACACTGATGTCTGGAGCCAGCGACGACCTCGGCATGGCGAAGACCGCTCTGTTCAAAAAGCACGTCGACAGCTGTGTTTTCTGCTCCTCAGACATCGCCGACTTCAAGGCGCTGACGGCCCCAACGAGCATGGAGCTGGTCTTCAAGATGGGTCAGGACGCCCTGCAAACTCTCAAGAACAGCTTTGGGTCCTTACTCACACCGGCCCCGGTCCCTGTCTTTCGAGGTGGGGCGGCCTTGCAAAGCCCTGAGTCGAAGAACAAAGAGGCGGGCTTCGAGCGTCGAGAAGGCGACATTCACTGGACCGTTGTGATCCGCAAGGACAGTCATGAAGGCCCTATTATGAGAGTCGCTTTGACCCGGAAAGAGCTCCCCTGCCAGTTTACGACGCTGCTCTTCCTCGATGGTCAGGTCGTGGATGGTCGCTCGGCGAAGGATGGCTCCGTGACCATAGAAGGCCTCGGGAGCGGTTCTTATGAACTCGTTGTGAAAGAGAATTCGCGCCGTGAGAATGCCTGGAAGCAGGTGGAAGAATCGTCCGGAGAGACTCTCTTTGAAGACAGTATTCTCCTGCAATTTGAGTGATAGCGCTGCGAATCCGACCGAGACATCCATTCTTTTGGGAAACAGACCTGACAATTCGAGCGTTCTGAAATAGAATTTCAGCAATCGGTGAGGGTTGTTTTCATGTCTGAGCCTGGGCGCTTTCAGCACACTTCTATCTTTTCTACACACCTTTCTAAAATCCACGACCCGGCTGTTCAGTCGATCCGGGATTTTTGTCTGTACGATCACCCCGCCATCGAAGCGATCAAAGACTCCCACCTCCCCCTCTTCAAGGTCACGCTGACCCGCCTTGAACCAAGAGTCCAAGTCTATTCCGACAAGAAGCTCAAGAACACCGTCGCGCAATCGGAAGACATGACCGAGTGCATCCTCGCCGAGGTGCCCCTCTACGACACTCGTCACCTCGGCCAACTCATGTGCGTCGGCGTCGGGCGCTTCCCCCACAACCTATTGCGCCCTTTTGTTGGGGACGCCATCGATTCCTACTACGAGCATCCCGACCTCTTCGATCCGTCCTCCCTCTGCGCCCAAATCTCACGAGATCACGGCCTCGTCTTCCTAGACCTCGACGGCAAGGTCTCTTTTAGAGACTTCGGCACGAAGAAGAAGGGCAAGCGATCAGGGAGCAAGAACGGCACATGGATCAACGGCGAAGACCCCATCCAAGACCTGGTCATGCTCTGGGAGGCGAAGGACTATCTTGGTCTCGGCGGACGGGTTTGGGTTAAGGGAGAGGGAGATGTGGAGGCGCGAAAAGAGCACTTCTTCAAGCTCCGCTATGAGGTCTCCGACGAGAACCAGAGCTGGGTCAAGCCGATCACCAGTTTTTACCTGCCTTTGTCTTTTTTTTCATAAAGTTTGACAGGGTCTCTTTTAAAAGAGGTCTAGGAGTCTTCAGGAGCTTTATGCCCTGAGGATGGTGGGGAACTCTTTCCTCAAAGTAACAATTGCACAGGACTTATCTTCTTTGATTAGAAGACTCGTGAAAGTTCTTAGTCTGTCGAGCCCATTTCAAAGGCTCGATTTCTAAGGCTTTTGCGTTCGCATTCACATACCGGTTCAAGAGGCTTTGAACCTGGGCGGGACTTTTTTCAATGATTTCAACAACAAACCAAGGAATAGAAATGAAACGGTGGCAAATGGACTTAACCGCAATGACCAAGCAAGCAGCGATGCTCAAGCAACTGAGTCAAACTTTGACAGCCCCCACGGCCCTCGGTTTCTATCGCAAGCGAAGTTTGATCAAGAAGCGCCTGGGAATCCCGAAACCCCCAGACGACATGAAAGGAGGTTGGAAGCAGGAAATGCGTGCGAACCTCTCCTTTCGCGAGTACCTCGAAGCAAACGCTTGCCTGCATTCCAATGATAGCCCGCGATACTCAGGCTTCTAAGCGACGCAATCACTCTCAATCAATGAAAAAACACCTGACTAAGCTCAGGTGTTTTTTTTGCCTGAGATACAAAATCGCCATCACCATTCAATTCACGAAATCTCCAAATTCAAACCTTTACTTTTGGGCGAGATCAATCTGGAGACCGAAAACTTTAGCAAGCACGCGCTTGTTTTAATGGCCTCTTCGGGCAAAATACGAGGGAGTGATAATAAATGATGTAAAGGTTTGAATCATGCCTATTGTGACAATGGAACTCGGTAATTGGGCTCCCAATTTTAGCGCGCCCAATATAGACGGCCGAGCGGTCAAGCTCGAAGATTACAGCGGCAAACCCGTCCTGGTCATGTTCATTTGCAATCACTGCCCCTTCGTCCAGCACATACGAGAGGCCCTCTCCACCTTTGCCCGCGACTATGAAGGCAAAGACCTGGTCATCATTGCGATCAACAGCAACGACGTCGAGGCCTACCCCGACGATAGCCCAGAGAAGATGATCGAAGAAGTTGAAACCTTCTCCTACTGCTTCCCCTACCTCTTCGACGAAGACCAAAGCATCGCCAAAGCCTATGGCGCCATGTGCACTCCAGATTTCTTCCTCTTCGATCGAAACAAGGTCCTTGTCTATCACGGCCAATTCGACAAGAGCCGTCCGACAAACGATATAGAACCCAACGGCGAAGATCTCAGAGCCGCCGTCGACGCCTTACTCGCCGAAAAAGCCCCCCTTGAGAATCAAGCCATGAGCATCGGCTGTGGAATTAAATGGATCGCTGGGAATGAACCCTGGAAATAAAGAGCCTGCGCTCCCCGCCGCGCTCAAAGTCGCCGTCATACACGACTGGATCACCGGACGACGCGGCGGTGAAAAGGTCCTTGAAGCCATCTTGGAGCTCTTCCCAAACGCGGACGTTTACACCCTTGTCCATCGCCAGGGGGTCCTCCCTGAAGTCGAAGCGAAGCACCGTATCCACGCCTCTTGGATCAACTCCTTGCCGCTGTTTCGCAAGGCCTTTCAGTTGTTCTTCCCGCTCTTCAATCAAGCCATCGGCCGCTTCAACTTCGACGAATACGACCTCGTCATCAGCATCAGCCACTGCGCCGCAAAGAACGTTCGAGTCACCGGGCGCCCCCATATTTGCTATTGCCTAACCCCAGCCCGCTATGCCTGGGACCTCTTTGACGACTACTTAAAACACGCCCTCGGCTCCGTCTTCTATTGGCTCTTTATCCTCCCCGCCATCCTCGTCAGAAACCGCTGGCGCTCCGTCGATAAAGCCCGGTCAAAAAATGTCAGCCATTTCATCGCCATCTCCAAGCTCGTCCAAGATCGCATCGCTCGCCACTACGACCGGGAGTCCGAGATTCTCTATCCTCCCGTAGAGACCATCGAGTTTGGCCAGCTTGAGCTCGCGAAAGCTGGAGAGAGATTTTTAGTTTTATCGGCGGTTCGTCCGAACAAACGTGTCTTAGAGGTCGTGCTTGCTTGTAAGGCCCTCGGGCTTCCCCTCGATGTCGTGGGACCAGGAAGCGACCGCGCCTTAAATGAACTCCGACGCCTCGGAGGCCCCGCTTTGAAGGTCCATGGATTTCTCTCAGACGAAGAAACCCGCCGTTTGGTTGGTTCCTGCCGTGCGCTCATCCACGCCGCCACCGAGGACTTCGGCCTATCCCCAGTCGAGGCGATGGCCGCCGGCAAGGCGGTTATTGGCTATAAACACTCTGGGCTCGCAGACACCGTCGTCGACCGAGATCCTCAGCGAACCGGTGTCCTCTTTGAGACCCCCACCGTTGAAGGGATTCAAAAGTCCCTGGAGCGCTTCACAACGCTCGAAGCCAGCATCTCCCCAGAAGATTGCCGCAAGCGCGCTCAAGTGTTTGCCCGAGACCGCTTCGACCAAGAGTTTCAAGACCTCGTCCAACGGGTCCTCGCCGAGCCCGCCTCATGAGAGGTCGGCACAGTCTCCCAACGATGATCCCGCTCTTTATCCTCGATGCCCTCTGGGCCTCGATCGCCTGGCTCTCCGCCTTCTCCCTTCGCTTCTTCACAACCCTCTTCGACACGATCCTCGGGCCTGCTCAGTTCCCGGTCCCCCTAAACATCTATCTTGGGGCCATCCCCGTGATCATCGCTGTCAGCTTTGCCAGTCAATACTGGCTCGGCTATTACACCGTCGAAGGTCCAGTCAAACGCAGCGATGTTTCCAGCCGAATCCGCGGTGCCTTCACCACTCTCGCCTTGCTGCTGGCCTTAAGCGCACTCTACAGAGACGCCTCTTACTCACGCCTGGTCGGGCTGATTTTCTTTCTGTTGCTCAGTCCCGGGCCCCAGCTCAGTTGGCTTCTTCTCAAACCCTTGCTCCGTCGTATCTGGAGCCGCAACTCCGCCAGGCGGGGGGTTCTCATCGTCGGCCAAGGCCCTTTGGCCCTAGCCTTTGCCGAGCAAGTCAAAGAGCGCCCGTGGCTCGGCCTTGAGCTCACAGGAGCCCTGCGTTTTAAGGACGAAGCAGTCACCAAGGAATCGCTTCTCCCCGACTTAGGTACCTTGGAGCAACTTGAGAGCTGCTGCCTGGAGAAGCGGATCAAGGAAGTCTTTGTTGCCCTTCCCCTAGAAGATGCCAAGAGCTGGGGAGATATTGAGCGGCGTCTTAGGGCCCTCGCGGTCGATTTCCACATCGTCATTGACGGTCGGGGTTTTCTCTCGATAAGACCCCAGACAACACGATTCGGCGCCTTACCCATACTCACAGTTCGGGAGAGCCCCCGCTATGGTTGGAATCGTTTGGGGAAGCGCATCTTCGACCTGGTCTTTGGCCTCATGGCCCTGCTAGTCAGTCTGCCTGTCATGGTCTTGATTGCCTTGACGATAAAGCTCAGCTCCAAAGGGCCAATCTTCTATGTGCAGCAGCGAGTTGGCTGGGCCGGAGGCTGCTTCCCCATGATTAAATTTCGCACTATGAACGTGGAAGCCGAAGCTGGGGGTCCTCAGTTCGCAGTCAAAGACGATCCTCGGAGAACGACTATCGGGACCATTCTTCGGGTCCTCAGCCTCGATGAGCTGCCCCAGCTCTGGAATGTGCTGAGAGGAGAAATGAGCCTCGTCGGCCCGCGCCCTGAGCGCCCGGAGTTTCTAGGGGACATCGCCGAGCGCATCCCCCACTTTCCCCTCAGGCAATCCGTCAAAGCCGGCATGACCGGGCTCGCCCAAATCAACGGCCAACGCGGCCAGGCTCCTCTCGAAGATCGCCTCCGCTTCGACTTAGATTATGTGCAGAATTGGAGCCTGTGGTTGGATTTGCGCATCTTAATAGTGACGATGTTTGGCGGTTTTCTGTCGCGAAATGCCATCTGATATTTTGCAAAGGATCCGGCAGGGATTTGGCAAAATGCAAATGAGAATCGGGCAATCACAGCGATTGAGAGCAAGAATCTCGGGATCAGCTCTTTTTTTTCTAATCGGCGTGCGACTTGCTTATGAAGGATTCACCGTAGGATGTCTGAACGACATGGAGCAAACAGAGCTTCTCAAAAGCTTGTGCTTTGGTCTTTCAGTGATTAGGATTTCGCCGATTGAATCGACGTATCAGAGGATTTCCCATGTATAAGCATTTAGACGCCATCACTGGACCAGCAGACATTAAAAGCTTTGGCCCAGCGGAGCGCAAAGAGTTGGCCGAAGAGATTCGCGACAGAATCATGCGAGTCGTGTCAAAAAATGGCGGTCACTTCGGCTCGAACTTTGGTGTTGTTGAGCTGACGATCGCTCTCCACACCGTCTTCAACAGTCCAAAAGACAAAATTCTTTTTGACACCAGCCACCAATGCTACCCCCACAAGCTGCTCACCGGGCGCCACAAGGAATTCGATTCACTCCGAACCTACCAGGGCATCTCTGGCTTCTGCCACAAAGATGAGAGCGAACACGACGTCGCCTTCGCCGGGCACGCCGGAACCATCGCCTCCCTGACCCTCGGTGTCGCTGCAGCCGCAGACATCCAAAACGAAGACAACTACAGCGTAGGCGTCGTCGGCGACTCGTCCATCGTTTCAGGCATGTCCTTCGAAGCCCTCAATCACGCCGGGCACATTCGCAAGAAATATCTGCTCATCCTCAACGACAACGACATGGCCATCAGCTACCCCGTCGGAGGATTCCACAGATACCTCGACAAGGTCCGCACCAACCCTGTCTACAAAGAATTCAAGAAGGACGTCGAATCCCTCCTCGACAAAGTCCCGCTCATCGGCGAGAGCCTCCACGACGGACTGCTCCACGTCAAAGACGCCCTCAAGCACGCCCTCATCCCCGGTCGCCTCTTTGAAGACCTCGGTCTGCGCTACTTCGGCCCCGTCGACGGTCACGACACCGAGGCCCTCATCAAAGCCATGAACGCCGTCAAAGACTTTGAAGAGCCCGTTCTTCTCCACGTCGTCACCAAGAAAGGCGCCGGCTGGGCGCCCGCCCTTGAGGATCCAATCAAATGGCACGCCGCCAAGGACTTCCTCAAAGAAGAAGAAGTCACCAAGAAAGATGAATCCGGCAACGAAGAAGGCAAGCTCGAAGTCCCCAAACCCGCAGTGGGTCCTCGCTGGACCAAGATCTTCGACGACGCCATTGTCGAGCTCGCGGAGGACGACGAGAAGGTCATTGCCCTCACCGCAGCAATGCCCGGAGGAACAGGTTTATCGCGCTTTGCCCGCATGTTCCCCAATCGCTTCTTCGACGTGGGTATCTGCGAACAACACGGAACGGCCTTCGCCTCCGGACTTCGCTATGCAGGCTTAAAGCCCGTCTTCGCCGTCTACTCAACCTTCCTCCAACGCAGCTTCGACCAAGTGGTTCACGACGTCGCCATTCAAAACAACCCCGTCGTGTTCTGCATGGATCGCGGCGGCCTCGTCGGCGCTGACGGTGTCACTCACCAAGGGCTCTTCGATATCTCTTACCTCCGGGGCATTCCTCGCATGGTCTTGCTAGCACCCAAAGACGGCCCAGAGCTTCGTGCCATGCTCCGTTGGGCTGTGGACAGCGGTGAGATCTGCGGAATCCGTTGGCCCCGGGCTAGCGTGCCGCGTCCCTTCCACGAAGAAACAGCCCCCATTGTTCTCGGTGAAGGCGAAGTGATTCATGAAGGCGAAGATATTTGCTTCTTCGCTTATGGAGCGATGGTCGACCTCTGCCAAGCCGCACGAGATATGCTTAAGCGCGACGATATCCAGCCCACCCTTGTGAACGCTCGTTTTGCCAAGCCTTTCCCCGTCGAGCTATTGATCGAGCAAGCTGAGAAGCACCGCCTCGTCTTCACCGTCGAAGATCACGTGAAGGCTGGTGGCTTTGGTTCCGCCGCTCTGCAAGCACTCTGTGAGACACGTCCAGACTTGCTACCAAAGATTCGCATCTTGGGTGTCGAGGACAAGTTCATTGATCATGGAGATCGCTCTATCCAACTTCGCGACCAGGGCTTGGATGCCGCTGGCCTCGCAAAGACTGTCCGCGAAGCCATGCTCAAAGTTTCCTAAGCGGTCTCGCTGTCGAAAAAGAACAAGGTCTGA
>JARGOJ010000308.1 GCA_029210225.1 Planctomycetota bacterium | reverse complement strand
GGGAGGCGTCTCCGTGTTCGTTCCAGCAGCGTTGGCTGAGCGGAAGTCGTCGAAGTCAACGGCTAACAGCGAGTCGAGACCGCTGTGGCTGGCCCCGCCGAGCAGCGATCCTTTCTCCAAATCAGAGAATGCGGGAAAAACTTCGGTCGGCCGTTGGACAGACAAACCTATGGATTGGGCGTTGTCTTCCGCGTCGTCGTCATCCCAAGAGTCATTCGAGTCGTCATAAACAACCCCAGTGCCCTCGTTCGCTTGATCCTTAACCGCTTGAGCAACATCTGAGAGAGAGAACTTATCGGTGTCAGCGAAGGCCATATCTCCATCGAGGCTGATCTCGAAGGTGTCGTCTTCCTCGACCTCTTGAACAGGAGGAGAAAAGTCGCTGAAGTTCACGGCGAGATAGTCGAAGGCCGGATCCTCCGCGACAGCGGTCCCACCGTTATCTGAAGGCGCAGCGAGGAATTGCTCTCGTGGGAGCTTGACCGTGCTGATGTCGTCGGTCACGTCCTCGGGTTCATCCCCGGGAAGTTCGAATTCGAAATCAACGTCTGTTTCGTTGTTCGGATCGGTTCCATGAGCTTTCAAGGCTTTAGCAGCCTCGACCTCATCGCCGTCGATAATAGGCGGTAACTGATCGTGTAGATCAAGGACCGCGAGTAGTTGCTGAACATAAAAGGCGACCTGAAACATCCCCACTTTAACGGAATGATCCTGGCCCAATTCGTGAACTTGCATCAAGGTTTCCAAACCATCGCCTTTGATGGCTTCCACCTTGGACATGTCGAGAAGAACGCAAACTCCGTCGGCTTGATCGGCGATCAAGTCGGGAAAACGTTCTGCGACATCGGCAAGCATATCCGTCGAGGCGCACTCAATTACGATGTGGCCTTCTTCATAACGAATTGGAATGTTCACCTTCGAAGTGCTGCTTTGCATAATCGATGATGACCCGTTCTATTCTCTTCCCAAGTTCGAAGCTGCAACGTCTTTCAGCCGTCCAAGCAACCAAGACCCCATGCGATCTTTGACACTCGATCCCCCCTTCATGAACGTTCGCGTTTTAGGCCTGAAAGCGCGTTAAGACGCCGGCTCAGGACCCTCGCAATCGTCAAAAGAATCTGAAGTTGCAACTCCTTATCATTCCCAAATAACCAGTATAAATCGTCCCGATTGATTTCCCAAACAATAGTCCGACTTCGAGTGAGAGCTTTCAGCGATCGAGGCTCTAAATCTAGTAAACACATCTCTCCGAAAAAGTCGCCCATTTCGCAAAAAGTGTTTTCCCCAGTTCCCTCAATCACCTCCATCAGACAAGCGTGTTCCGAGCCTCGAAGCTCATCCCGGTATGTCTGTCTTAACTCAACACATCCTTCTTCAAGCACAAAAACTGTGTCGCCATATTCCCCTTCTTCGAAAATTAATGTGTCCTCAGGATATTCATAAACCTTGATAATCTCCGCCACTTTCTTCAATGACGGAGCGGGAATCCCGGTAAAAAACATCTTGCTGGACATTTGAGGGATAAGAACCGAGAGATCGATTTTTTTCTCCGCTCTCTCACCCATTCGACTCAAAGGAAACAGCCTCTCTTGCCACAATTTCCAAACTTAGAAGGCAAAATTTCCCAGTCTAAGACCCGGCAAACCTTTGGAAATTCTACATAAACCCCATCTTGCTGGGGAACTTTAACCGTCATAACATGATTTTTGAGTCTATAAAGCCGTTAAGAATTTATATTGGATACATTCAGAAACCTTTCAGCCTCTATATTCCGGAGTGGTAGTGAACCGAAAACGTCTCGATAGAATGTTTACTGACGCTGTTCGAGGTTGCGACGTGCTGTCGGACGACGATCTCGATTATGCCCTCGGTTTTCAAAGTCACGCCCGTAAAACCACCGGTCGCAGCTATCCTATCGACCGAATCCTCCTCAAATTTGGCTACCTCGAAGAAGTCCAAATCCACGCGCTATACAAAGCGATACGCTACTTTCGCTGGCGCAAAGAAGACAAATTCTTCCTCAAAATCGCCATCCAATCCAACCTGCTCTCCGAACGCCGCGCCAACCTCTGCCTCCAAGAGCAGAAAGAACTCTATAAAGACCGCGAAGAGCTTATGCGCGTCAATGAAATCGCACGACGCCGCGTCTACCTCACGGAAAAACAAGAACGCGCCGTCATCGACGCCATCAAAAAAATCAAAGGCACGACCATCACCGCCACCGAGATAACCCTCGATAAAGCAGAGAGCGCTCCAAAACTCACTCCTCGCAAACGTAGTAAAACCGAGAAGCCCAAAGCCAAAGCAAAGACGAAAGCCAAAGCCGCTCCCAGTGAGATACTCAAAGAGAGCTCCGCATCCTCAAGAAGCTCCGGTAGCGCCGTTAAAAGACGCCGCAGCAAAGTCGACCCCTTCGACGATCAACTCAGCGAACCAGGCACCCTACCCCCCATGGAAGACAGCGACGACGACTTCCTCCCCATGGAGGACAGCCGCGAGAGTATTCCTGGTCTCAGTGACAGCGGCGAGAGCTTCGCCCCCCTCGACTCCGCTGAAGACGATAGCCCCTTCCAAGCCTTTGAAAGCGACGAAGACGATCACTTTCAACCTCTCGATAGCGACGAGGACGACCACTTCCAACCCCTTGAAAGTGACGAAGACGACGGCTTTGACCCCCTCGAAAGCTCTGACGACGGCAGCTTCGAACCTCGCTCCACAAAGAAGGACTTCGACGCCTTCCGCACAGAAAACGAAATGGATTCAATCCTCCCCCTCCATGAAGACGATCACCTCGACAACCTGGCGAAGTCCGCTCGGAAAAAAGGAGGGAAAAAGGGAAGCAAGAAGAAGTCCGCCAAAGGCAAAAAACGCCGGGACCCCTTCGCCGAAAACCAAAGTAAGAATATGAAGGTCCTGTCCGACGACGAGCTTGACGCCCTCTGGGAAGAAGCCGACTTGGATGCCCTCGACCTCGACAGCGACAACCGCAACGTCGCCCCCTCACCCCTTCTTGATAGCGATGACGAACTCGACTACTCAAGCAGTGACGATCTCTTCTAAACGAGAATCGACTTGAGCGGCATGGCAGAGCAGCTTAGCGCTCTGTCCTCGTTAAATTCATTGGGTCTCGGCTAGAAGAACTTCACTTCAACACCGAAGACGATGCCGTCATATTCCTGACGAATCTTCGCCTTGTCCTTTCGCAAACTAATGCGAAAAGACCGGTATTCAAGGCGCCCCGCGAGCCACGGCGTAAAGTCGTAACTCGCGCCCACTCGAATCTCCCGGGAAGAGACATCCGACTCATCATCACCGAGCAGGAGCAGCTCACCATTGCTGTCACCGTCAAGGCTAAAGCTAATCGCCTGAACGCTCCCGAAAATGTGCAGCCCCTCAAAAATGAGCAAGTCCGCGCCGATCCCGATCGTTGGAATCACCGCTTCGACTGTGTCATCCGCCGCGACAAAGTTACGCGGCGCCGTTAAAGAAGTATAAAAGTTGAGGTAGCGAGCGGACGCTATGATGTTGATGTCGATCCAATTATCAATCGGAATGCCAAAAATCGCCGTCGCCGCCAAGGTTCGGAATTCATACTTGGATCGAATCGGAGCATTCGTCGGAAAGTTCGCTCCGTCAAAGAAAATAGGCCGCCGTAAAAAGTCGGCCCCCTTCAAGCGAAACTCCTAATACTCCAAAACATAACGGCCAAAACCACCGGATTTGAAATCGACCTCAAAGGTCGGCAAGAAGAACAGAGTTTCGGCAACCAGATATTCCTCGATAGAGAACGAGGTCCCCTTAAACAACTCTGAAGCGTCCAAACGAACGTCAGTTTCGACAAAAGGTACCTGATAAAGCAACCGCAAGCGCAGCCCGGAGTCTTCCGACCGATCGACGAGGTCAGCCCCTGTTTGGTTCACCTGAGCAAAGGCCACATTCGATAAAAATAGGAAGCACGCCAGCAGGAGAGAAAGCCTCATCGGCCGCATTGGGTTCATTGAGACTCCTCCAAACTTTGAGTCCCTTGACGTCTCTTACGAAGCAATAGTAATACCCCAAAACGAATCAAGCCCAAGAGACCTGCGGCCCCAGCCCAAAGCCAGGCAACTCCAGCGACTCTCTGCGGAGACGCATAAACAAAAGGCCATTGCTGACCCACCGGAAAGGCAATATACAGTCGTTCCAAAACCATGACGTCCTTCCCTAAAAAAGTCCCGCCAACAATAAAGAGCGGCGATAACTGCAAGCTGTACGACAAAGCCCAAGCTTGAGACTCTTTCGGTAAGGCCTCAATAAAAGCCGATCCGTACCATGGAAAGGTCATCACCGCTGCAGCAATTCCATAAACAAGCAAGCTCGTGCCCCCAAGCCCAAGATTTGGCCGCATCGCGAGAGCACCAAGAAACATAGCCGTCCCATAACCCGAGAGCATCACCGAAAAATAGAACGCGTCGCCCCACTCTAAAAATCCTGACGCGCCACAAAGCACACCCGTTCCAACGACAAGACCGAAGGACAAAGCTCCCGAACGAACAGTCCATCCTCTCTTCCCCCTCGCCGCAGGTTCTCTGAGCGCGCTCAGAGGGGAAAGCCAGGCTAGGAGGAGTACCATGAGAAGCAGGAAGGTGGCCATGCCATCCAGGTCTTCTGGAGCCGTCCAGGCCTTCGTCACCATGAAAGAAAAGCTCGAAACCGAGAGAAGCACCGCGAACGCGAAGAGCCCCAGTAACAATGTGATTTCGCGCCTCATATCACCCAAGCCAACATCCCTGGTCACCTTTGCAAGACCGGGACTAATGAATCCCTCAAAGGGTTAACCAAGCGGTCGCTCCCCAAGTTCCCAAGAATTAGTCGTCTTCCTCTTCCTCTTCCTCATCATCGAGGTCGTCGTAGCTCGGGCGATAATTCTTCAGCGCTTGCTTTGATTCCAGCGCTTGCTCTCGAACCTTCTTGCTGCTGTCCGACTCAGCTTTTGTGAGCAAAGCCATCATCTCATTGTCATCGGCGAGAGCGGTCTTTTGCCCAATTTGCCAAACGACGCGACGACGGATCACCGGGTCCTTATCCTCGTAGAGAGTTTTCAAAAGCATGACCAGGCGAGGGCTAGCGACGGTGTATCTCAAAGAGTGGGCCAGCGTCCACTTCAACTGACGGCTCCCCGATCGAATCCACTGGCGAATCATGGTCGTCAGGCGCTCGAAGTTTTCACCGAAGAGCAGGTCGTAGTAATTCGTGGAAATCGCCCAGCGTATGTCGATGTCCTCACTCTCAGCCATCTTCTGAGCGCAGTCTTTAACGACGGCCTCAGCGCGGTCGTGGAGGGTATGTAGGCTCGCTGCTGCAGCCCAATGCACATCGCTGTTTCGGTCGAGGCAGAGGGTATCAATGACAAACTTGAAGTTCTCAACCTCTCTAAGCTCTCTCAAGTAAAGGGCGACAAACTCACGCACCTTAGGATCTTTATCTATGGAGAAGCGCTGGATCTCTTCAGGGACCGCGTCGATCTCACCGCAGAGGCGCTCGACGGCGATCAAACGAACATCCCGCACGGAATCTCGTGCCATTTGACGCAAGAGGTCCAAGGCTTCGTTGAAGCGTGGCCCGTCAATGAGAGGAACCGCACCGGCGACAAGGGAGCGCACCCGGGGATTTCGACTCCGGCGCCAACCATCCATCGCCTCGAAGAACTGCTCGGGGTCTTCATCCCAAGCCTCCATGATGGCGACCCGCAAACAAGGCCCGACGCTGAGGAAGCCCTTGCGATCGCTCGCGGTTACGTGACGCTTAAGCTCGGCCAATCGTTTCTTCGGCGCCGCCGACAACCAACGGCTGAGTAGCGGAATGTCGGTGGGAATGGCTGAGTTCATGAGGTCCTCTTGATGATGCTATGAACCGGCTCTGGATTGCATTGCGGGAAGTCCGACCGCAAATGGGTGCCTCGACTCTCTTCACGGGCTAGAGCTTGGTGGCTGATCAACCAAGCGACTGTGAGGAGATTCTGCATTTCCCAGCCCCGTGGCCCGGCGAGCTCAGTCGACAAGACATAGCCTGCCCAGAACTCAATTTGCGAGATCGTATTCTCTAGACTCTCCCGGTTTCTCTCAATGCCAACTGATCTCCACATGAGGGAACCTAAGCTGGCCCTTAAGTCGACCAGGTCGAGGTTGTCTCGGGTTCGCTTGCCCGCTTCTTCATCCAGGTGAAACGGAGTGATGTCTCCAATTCGCTTCGCCGCCAGGGTGCCCGCGGCGCGCCCGGCTCTCAGCCCGAAGACCGCGCCTTCAAGCAGGCTATTACTCGCCAGTCGATTTGCGCCATGAAGACCTGTGCAAGACACTTCACCGGCCGCGAACAAGTGAGGAATGTTCGTCGCGCCATTCAGGTCGGTCTTCACCCCACCCACAAGATAATGGGCTGATGGTCTCACCGGAATCCGATCGCGCTCAAGGTCTAAGCCGTAGCGCTGGCACATGAGGCTGATTCCAGGAAAGCGCTTATTGATATCCGTCTTAATTGGCGAGAGGTCGAGGAAAACGTTGGTGTCCTGGTTCTCTTTCATCACCCGGATGATCGCCTGAGACACCACATCTCTCGGCGCCAGCTCTTTATCGGGGTGAACCCCCTCCATAAAGCGTCGCCCCGAGCGGTCTAACAGGTGCGCCCCTTCTCCCCTCACAGCCTCACTGATCAGCGATCGTGAAGCTCCAGCGACGTAAAGAGTTGTGGGGTGAAACTGGAAGAACTCAATGTCCATGATCTCAGCGCCGGCGCGATAGGCCATGGCGATGCCGTCCCCGGTTGCGACCTTCGGGTTCGTCGTCTCTCGGTAAACCCGTCCGGCGCCTCCCGAGCAAAGGATCGTCGACCGCGCAAGGATCAGCTGCTTCCCTTGAACATCGTTCCAAACCAAGGCTCCATGGCATTCTCCTTCATGGATGACGAGGTCAATGGTAAAGGCTCGCTCCATGATGCGGATTTGTTTGTGGGCCTTCACTGTTTCGACCAGGGCCCGAGAGATTTCTTTCCCGGTCGCGTCGCCCTCGCTATGAAGGATGCGTGCTTGGGAGTGGCCGCCCTCGACACAAAGGGCGAGGTCACCGCTTGAGTCCTTGTCGAACTGACAACCCCAATCAATCAACTTATTGACGGCGCTTGTGCCCTCACGGACAACCAAGGAGACCACTTCCTCATCGCAGAGGTTGCCGCCCGCCTTTTTGGTGTCTTCTTCGTGAGCGAGGTAGTCTTCTTCCGTCCGACTCAGGCAGCATGCGATGCCGCCCTGGGCCCAAGCGGTATTGGAGACGCTCATTTTCGACTTGGTAATCAGGAGGACCGTGCCGTACTTCGCGGCTTCCACCGCGGCTGACATACCCGCAATCCCCGAGCCGATCACAAGGACGTCTGCCCAGCGGATAGGCAACTCCTGCGACCGAAAACCGCTCAAACATGATCTATGTGGTATGCCTTGTGACATGAACTCCCCGTTCAAGAACTACGGACTTTGCTAACAATCAGTAGCTTCCCATTTTTGCCGGCTTGATACTCGATTTTCAGCTCTTCAAGATCGGCTTTTGTCTTCTCAAAATCGCTGTCATTGCCGTACGCCAAAACAAGCTGACCACATCCATCACAAACAGCGACAGCCTGATGTTCCTTGAGATTGTCGGCGGCTTCACGCTGACAGCATGATTTCAATTCAGTCATGATCCCTACCCGTCGCTCTCCGCGAGGCGAGCGAGCACTGTGAAGTCTTCCAGGGTCGAAGTGTCTCCCCGAGGTTGACGCCCTGCGGCGATATCCCTGAGCAAGCGCCTCATTATCTTCCCAGAGCGCGTCTTTGGAACAGCATCTGTGAAGCGAATTTGCTCTGGTTTTGCGATCGGACTGATCAGATCAGCGACTAACTGCTTCAAGCGCTCTTCTTCGTCTTCTTTTGGCTGAAAACTGCTCTTGAGGGTCACGAAGGCCGCGATCCCTTCGCCCTTTATATCATGAGGAAAACCGACAACGGCCGCCTCAGCAACACGAGGATCGCTCACCAAAGCGCTTTCGATCTCTGCGGTTCCAAGGCGATGACCGGAGGTGTTAATGACGTCGTCAACTCGCCCCATGATCCAAAAGTCGCCGTCCGCATCACAATGAGCGCCGTCCCCGGTGAAATAGACACCCTCGAACTTCGACCAATAGGTGTCTTGGTAGCGTTGATCATCACCCCAAATGGTTCGGAGCATCGACGGCCAAGGCTTTTGAATCGTTAGATATCCACCTCGTCCGGCCTCTAAGTGCTCACCTTTTTCGTCGACAATTTGAGGCTGAACTCCAAAGAGTGGCCGGGCCGCTGAACCTGGCTTCATAGTCGTCGCCCCGGGGAGGGCACTAATCATGATCGACCCGGTCTCTGTCTGCCACCAAGTGTCAACGACAGGGCAGCGCTCACCGCCAATGACCTTGTGATACCAGAGCCAGGCTTCGGGGTTGATCGGCTCTCCGACGCTGCCGAGTAAGCGCAGACTCGTGAGATCATATTTCGCCGCCCACTCCCCGCCAAGCCTCATGAAGGCACGGATCGCTGTTGGCGCAGTATAAAAAATGTTGATGCTGTGCTTCTCAATCATCTCCCAAAAGCGGCCCGGGTGAGGAGTCGTTGGGGCGCCTTCGTAGATAAAGCTGGTTGCGCCGTTGGCTAGGGGGCCGTAGACAATGTAGGAGTGACCAGTGATCCAACCGACATCGGCGGTGCACCAGTAGGTGTCCTCTTCCTTGAGGTCGAAGACGTGCTTGGTCGTGAGGTATGTGCCCACCATGTAGCCGCCGGTTGTGTGAACGATGCCCTTCGGCTTACCGGTGGTTCCTGAAGTGTATAGGATGAAGAGAGGATGCTCGGAATCGAGGGGCTCT
>JARGOJ010000307.1 GCA_029210225.1 Planctomycetota bacterium | reverse complement strand
GCTTTTAATGCTCGGATTTCGGTCCGCGCCTTAGTCTTGTCGGAGAGGCTTTCGTCTTCGTCATTGACCGTATCAGTGAGATCGCTGATTTCTTCGTCAATGCTCTCAAAGTCCGATTCCAAAGCCGAGGCGATAAGCGCTTTCTTATCTTCGTCAGAATTAGTCATCGCTGATTTATAAATGCCGCTGAACTTCGACAGTAATGCCCTGTTCTTAGCTAAATCTGCGAGTTTCTGAGTGAGCTGTCGTGAGTATTTTTGAATTTTATCGAAGAGTAACTTCTCCCGATTCAATTCTTCTCGTTGAATACGAGCGTCCAAACGATCTTGTTCTGCAGCAGTCTTATCCTCAAGAGTTGCGTTGAGCTTCTTGCGAACCGCTGCGATCTCTGTAGAGATGGCCTGAAGCTTCTTAATCACAGCCTTTTCAGCGTCGTCTTTGGCATTCTCTAGCGCTTTAGTGAGGGCTTTCTCAATCTCTTTGTCTTCGGCTTGAGTGAGCGCCTCATGAGCATCCTGCTCGAACTCCAATGATCTCTCCAAAGTTATATCAGCGATTGTTCCTTTACAGATAAGAACTCTCTCCTCCTTCTCCTTCATTGAAATAGGCTTAGACCCAAGAAGCTCACCGTTTTCGTTGACGATGGAGGCCTTGGGAAGGTTGAAGCGACCAAGAGTGAGGGACGGCATGTAAGTAATGACAATCAAGCCAACCAACAAGAGCGCAATGAAGACAATCGACGCTCGATAAAGTTGGAACACGGGGCGCCGGAAGCGCATAGAGGAGATGAATAGGTTGATGCCAACCGGCGGCGTGGAGTAACCGATCTCTAAGTTGACCAGGAATATGATGGCCAAGTGATAGGGGTCGACGCCAAATCCGAGAGCGACAGGAGCGATCAGCGGCACCACCACGAGGATAGCGCTGAAGATGTCCATGAGGCAGCCGACGATGAGCAGGAAGACGTTCAGCATGAGCAGGAAGGTCAATTGACTGTCAATCTGCTTCTGCATGATCCCAAGGATCTTTTGCGGGACATCGTCCTTGGTTAGATAGGTTGTGAAGGCCAGAGCAAAGCCAATGATGACAATCAGACCACCGACAAGGATCATGCTGCGCTTAATCACGCCGGGCAATTCCTTAAGGGAGATATCTTTGTAAATGAAGACTTCGACAACCAAGACCCAGAAGGCCGTGACCGCAGAGGCTTCCGTGGCTGTCACGTAGCCGCCCTTGATTCCAAAAACCACAGCAATGGGTAACGGAATCTCAAAAGCAGCGGCTTTAATGGCCGCCCAAATCTCAGCTCCCGAGCTGCTATGCCGAGGAACCTTGCCGCGAATGGCAACAAAGACCGCGTGGCCACCGAGGATGGCGACAATGAGGATCATGGGGCCGACCCCCGCGTCCCAGATCACGTCGGCATCCAAGCCAGCGATGATCCCGTAGACGATCACGGGCAAACTCGGTGGAATCAAGAGGCCGAGGCTGCCCCCGGTCGTCAGCAGTCCGAGAGAGTAGTCTTCGCCATAACCTTCCTTAACAAGGATCGGAAAGAGCAAGCCGCCCAGCGCAATGATCGTGACGCCGCTAGCGCCAGTGAAGGCGGTGAAGAAGCAGCAGACCAGCAAGGTCACCCAGGCGAGACCGCCAGGGACCCAGCCGACTAAGCTCCGGGCTACATTGACTAAGCGAGTTGGGGCGCCGGATTCACTCATGAGGGAGCCGGCGAAGGTGAACAATGGAATCGCGATAAACAGGGGCTTATTGCCCATGTCTGTGACCCAGTTAAAGATTGTGGTTCCAAGGCCAGCCTTATATTGACCATAAGCAGTCAGGCTTAAGAAGAAGCCTTTACCCTCCTCAAAACCCACGAGGGCGTAACCAAGTATGGCTGCCGCGCTGATGACGAGGAAGAGGGGGAGGCCGAGCAAGGCCAGGAGGAAGATGAGCAGTCCGAGGAAGACCACGGTGCTCTTCTCGATTCCCCGGTAGTTGTAACCGTCTCTGGCGAAGCCACGGAGAATCTTAGGATTCTCGTCGTCTTCGTTCTCTGCGACTTCGACTTCAACGACAACATCGACAGAGTTGCCTTGGGGCCCTGCGGGAGGAAGGACCTTTAACTGAGTCGCGGACACCCAGATAACGTGGTCGGCTTCTTCTTTGCCGAAGAAGATGTTTGTTGAGTCTTCAATGAAGTTGTCCCCGGTGACGAGCAGATACATGCCTCCGGCAGCGGGGCCGGTTGATGGGAAGATCTCGCTAATCTTGGGGTTCTTAGGATCGTCTGTTTCTTTCTTCGCGGACTTGTAAAGATCGGAGCTACAGGCGAGGGGCAGCACCATAATGATGAGGCCGAGGACCATGCCGATGACTTGTTGAACGCTTAGTGGTTTCTTCTTTTTCTTCATGCCTCACCTCCCTTTTTACCGTCGCCCTGATCGCTGTCTTGGGCATCGTCAGGCTTGGGTTTTTCGAGAGCTTGAGTGGTGGAGGTCTCAGGCGCAGATTGTTCCGTCGAGTCGCTCGCGTCAAGCTCGGAGGCCGTGAGTTCGTCGTCTTCGTCACTTTCATCAGCTTGCTTAGGGACTAAGCCTGAGCGTGTTCGTGGCGGAGGCGCTTTATCCACATCTTCAAAGAGCCCTTCTCTTGGTGGCAAGTCGACTGTTTCTAAGGCTCCGGGAGGAGCTTCAGAGTCGGGGTCGAAGGCCGCTGCCGGGAGAGCTTCGGGGATGGGTTCAGTGGTCGGAACAAGCGGCGGTGCTTCTGTTGGGGGCGGCGCGTCGGGGTCTTGTTCTTTCCCAGCTTCGAAGGCTTCGATGTCTTTTTGCAATGTCTCGGCGCGGGCCTCGTATTCTTCGGGGCTGAGAATGAGCGCGGCGAAGGAGTTTATGAGGAAGCGGAAGGCCATGATGAAGAGCGCGATGGGCACAATGACGTGGAACCACCACTCATGCACGTGGATCCCGCCAAGCTCCATAAAGGCTTTCTGGTCGGCCATTGAGAGAGTGAGTTTGGCTTTGGCCAGGAGGAGGGCGCTGGGGTCGTCCTCGGGCTTCTTCTCCATGGCTCGAATCATCTCATAGAGGGCCTCGGAGACTGGGTCTTTTGAGGCTGTGACAATGTCCGCATCGACCGGGGAGTCTTCAAACGCCTTCTTTGTGAGTGTGTCGTCACCTTTTGCGTAGGCGGCTGCGGCTTCTTCAAACTTGGCCGCGATTTGATCGATGGTCTCAACGGCTGCGAGGGCTTTCATGTTTTTTGGGTCTTCCCCCTCTAAGTCCAGGCTCTTGTCGCCTTCTAGCAAGGCTTTAGCTGGAGCGACAAAGGGGGCTTCTCCATCGTCGAGGGAGGATAGAGTGAGGGCGGTGATACGACGAAAACGTATCAAGCGGGCGAAGCCTTCAAGGCGCATGGTGTTGACGCGCTTTTCGACATCGGTCTTGATGCTCTCGATAATCTTGCTTCGCTCTTGGCCTTTGTATTGCTTGGCCTTTTCTTCAAGGGTATGAGCGATCAATTCAGCGTCGGAGAACTCTTTGCGGTCAATGTCGACCAGCCATGTCCAAGCGAGGAGGCCAAGGGCGAGGGCGAGGCCGGCCGCGGCGAGCTGGAGGAAGACTCCGAGCCACTTTTTCTGTTTGGCGTTGAGGAGCTTGGGGAGCGCTTCAATGGAAATGTGGCGTCCTTCAGCGGTAGCGAAGCTCGCTCCGATTAATCCTACCCAGAGGACCAGCTGGCGAGCAAAGGGCTCAAGCCAGGTGACAGACCACTCGTTGGGGAGGAAGCGAAGAAGCACTTGAGCGAAAGCGAAGAGGATCATTGTGGTTAAGCAAAGCACTAGTATGGCTTGCTCACCATAGCTGATCCAACGGCTCAACGCTTCGAGACGTTTGAGCATGGGTTTCCACCTGGAGTTATGGTTGGGACGCAACGCGAGTATACAATCGGGCAAAGGGTACTTTGTCGGTGCCGCAATGCAAGTTCAAATCCCATGGTCTCCGCAGCTTCTTGTGATACGGAGTCGGTCGCTGGGAGTGATTAGGGTCTAAGTCTTTTGTTTTTAGTAGCTTGGCCCGGTTTCGAGCATCGGTCAAATGCAATCAGGGTGGGAATTAAACCCACCCTGATGCTGATTTCCCGGTGTTTAGAATCGTCCTGGCTTACTTTTTCTCTTCTTTTTTTCGAGTTTCAGCAACGATTTTAAGGACTTTATCGAGCATCTCCTTGGAGTAGAGCTTGCCGACCATTTGCTTTGCGAGATCCGCCCCGAGTTTGTCGTATGTCGCTTGGTCTTTCTTCTCGATAGGAATGATCTTCACGCCTTGTGAGACAAGCTCTTTCTCGGATTTCGCGTTCTCTTCAGCGATCTCTGTGATGAGCTTCTTGCAGCGATCACGGCAGATCTTCAAGACCTTCTTGCGGTATTTCTTGGGGATCTTGTTGAAGATGCGCTTGGTGATGAGAAGGGCGCCGGTGCCGTGGCCGACGGTGACGCGAGACATGTACTTGACCTTTGTATGCCACTGCAGACCAATCAGGCCGTAGGGAGAGTTGTAGACAGTGTCAATCATGCCGCTGTTGAGTGAGGGCAAAACGTCGGTCAACGCGAGGGGCACGCCTTTGAGGCCGAAGACTTTGAATGCGGCTTCAGCCATAGGATCATCTTGCCAGAACCATGCTTTGCGCTGGCGGAGAGACTCAAGGTCGGGAGAGTTGATTTTGGAGAAGAGGTAGGCCCAACCCACTTCGCCCCAACCCAAGAAAACATAACCTTTCTTATCGAAGCCTTCGATGATCTCCGCTTCGATGGCGTTGCGGACGGCGTCGTGTTCGCTACTGCCGATGCGGTAGATGAAGGGGAGCTCAAGGACTCGGACCTTAGGGAGAATCTGGCCGAGGCCAATTCCAGTGAACAGCCCGCCGTCGATTTCATCGGTCTTCATCCGGTTGATGATGACCTTCTCGTCTCCAAGAGTTCCGTTGGGATAGAACTTGAAGATGACCTTGCCTTTGGTCGCTTTTTTGACCTTCTTGGCAATGTCCTCCATAGCCTTCATCCATGTGGTTCCCTTGGGAGCCTGGGTTCCGATGCTAATCTTGGTCTTGGCTTCCGCCTGGACTCCGACACTCATAATGAGGGCGGCGCCGAGGGCGATCTTCAACAGCTTCATAGGTTTTTACTCCTTGTTTCCTTTATGAATCGTCAGGGCTTGAGCTGGCCTTTCACCCGTCAGATTCGTCCTTGTGGACTGCAATCATTCTTTCACTACGTGACTCGTGAGTTATTCGTCGTCTTCTTCATCCTCGTCGTCCTCGTCATAGTCTTCATCTTCGTCTCCAGGGCGAACGGGGGCTTCAGCACCGGGAGGAGGAAAGAGGACATCCTCGGCGCGGTAGTAAAGCTCTTCGGCTTTGAGCTTCGCGACGGCGTTTTGAAGGCGGAATTGAGGATAATCGTCTGTTGAATCCATGATGGCCTTCAAAGTAGTTAAGTATTCGTCCCATACCTTCTTGGCTTGTCGGCTTCTCTCTTCCGGGGAGACCTTTCCTTGCGGCGTTTGCACTTGGGGCAGGTAGTATTCGCAGTATATGACCTTGCTCATGAGCATCTTGCCGTCTGTGATTTGATCGACCGAGCGCAAGTGTGTCAAACCAACGTCTGGGCGACCGCCAATGGACTTCCCGAGGGATAAATTCAACAACGCGAAGAACAAGTGGGCGCCTCCGTTGAAGTAGGTCTCATCATTTTCAAGGACCCAACCCATGAGCGCTTTGACTCGTGGGATATCTTTCATAACGGACGAGTTGTCTTCTCGATTCAAATTAATATACGCGCCCCAGGAAAATCCCAACCAACAGACGGCGGGGACGTCCTCGATGTCGCAGATCTTATTGAGGCGGGCTTTGATTTCTTCGGGGCTGCCCTTATCGAGCACTGGGAAGAGGCTGCTATCCTTGTTCTTTAAGACTCTTCGTGCGGCCGCTCGGGAGTTACCGAAGAGCTCGTTGGTCCATTCAAGAACGGGCTTCGCCTTTCGTAGCTTATCGGCCCTCTTGAGGGTGAGGTATTCTTCTTGGAGAAAACCAAAGGCAAAAGACGCGCTCAGCTCGGCCTTTAAGAGCAGCAGCTCTTCATTGTCGGGGCTGGCAGCCAAGATCCCGTCGAGGGTGACGAGGAGACCTGGAGCCGCTTCTCGTGCGGCCATGGGGCTCTTTGATTGATTGAAGCTGTCTTTAGTCTGAGTGAGCACCGGGGCCATGCCGTCGGCGGCCATCTTTTGAATGGAGCATCCACTGCTGAAGAGAACGATGGTGGTGCTAAAAATCAGTGCACATTGACGAAGCTTCATAAACCGGTCCATGGTCTTTCTGCCTTCTATTCGCAACGTTAAGAGAAGTGGATCAGCAAAAATCGGGCGCATTGTACCAGCAAAAACATCGAAGCTGTGACAGGATGTTCTTGCGTGTATTTTAGCCCTGTGAAGGTATCTATGGTGACCTCGCCGAGAATTATAAGCATTCTGCTCGTCTTGCTGCTCTTATCAAGCGAGGCCTTCGCAGAAACAATGCCGGACTACGACGTAAATATCAAGGTCTCTAAAGATCACCAGACACTTTCTGGAACAGTGACTCTGCGCTTTAAGAATAGCGGTCCCCGTCCCTTAAAGCGACTTCCGCTCATCTGCTATCCCGAGCGCTTTCGAAAACAACATTCCGATTTGAGCGACCGAAATTTCCATCGCTTCTACCCAAAAAGACATAACCCCGGGAGCCTGGGCCTTCGTCTCGACTCCGATAAAAGCCAAGGAACCCGCCTCACTCTAGAGCTGATCACCGAGCTTGATTCGAGCAACGAGCGCAACCTACCAACGCCCTTCCCCCAAGGCTACCTCAAGGCGCTGGTTTTCGAGCCGCCTTTGCCCCCAGGCAAGCGAATCACCGCCAAGCTCAGCTTTCTCCTCAAGGTCCCGGAGCGCTACGGAGCGTTCGGGCGCTTGGAGAATCGTTTAGTGTTAGAGGGCGGGCTGATCCCGCTGGTTCCCGAACGCGACAAGAAGGGATTCTTCGATTGTCAGGCGCCCCCAGGGCGCGCTCGCTTTCGCATCAACACCACCACGAGCGCCGATCAAACCTTGCTGGTCAATGGTCAGGAAGTCGCTGACGGTCAAGTTCTACGCGTGGTCGGGCGCAGCTTTAGCCTTGTTCACTCCCACGGGAAATTGCTCGACCGTCAATCGACGCCGAAGGATCCTCGCATCCGTGTCTACGGAGACGATAAAGAACGCGCCGATCAGTTGTCCGCCGCCGCGGTCCAAATCGCCGGGAAGTTTTGCGATTTGCTCTTCGCCGGGAAGCGCAAGCCCTTCGCCGAAGAGATTGTCTTTGTCCAAGCCCCGCTCCGAGATCGATTGATGCATGTTCGCGGGGGAGTGATCTTCTACTCTGACCGCTTGTTTCATATTGCATTCTTCCTAGAGCAGTTTCACCAAAAGGAGATAGAACGAGCGATCTTGGAGCACTTATTACTCTCCTCCGCCCTCAGTCGTGGGGAGCGCTCTGATGATTGGTGGATTGCTCAAGGACTAAGCTTCCACCTACTCAGAGCCATTCCCAAGAGGCAATCGGCTTACTTTAATTCCAATTCGCTGCGGGGATTCTTAGACTTCTTTTCATTTATTCCCACGGTCGACCAAATCCTCAGAGCGCCCCGCTTTGCCAATTCCGACTTGTTCTTTGGTGAATTGCTCGACCCCCAAGACTATGTGAGAGATAGCTTTTTGCGTTATTCGACGAGTCGGGCCAAGGGACGACTGATTGTCTATAAGATCCTTGAAAGAACAGGGGCGAAGTCAATTGTTGACTTGGCGAAAAAGTCGATCAAAGCACCGAGGCCCGCCGCCCGCAGAGCGCATCGTTTTCGTGGGATTGTCCGGGAGTTTCTCAGCGCCGATAAGAACCCAAAAGACTGGGACTTGTTCTTTGACGTCTGGCTCGGCCCGGTTCCTAAAGAGTCTCTCTATATCAAAAAGGTCAAGCTGGAAGAGGGAAGCGCGAAGGTCACGATTGCCCGGAAGACAGACGACGAGCGCATCAAAGTCATTGGCGACCCTGTGAACGTTCAATTTCGCAGTAACGGGAAGACCACAAAGAAGGTTTGGGATGGTCGCGGCGAAGAGGTGACCCTTGAGTTTCCGAGAGAGAGTCTCTTTGTCGGAGTTGAGATTGATCCAGGGCGAAGTAACCCCGATGCTTTCCGGGGCGACAACACCTGGCCTAATTACATTAAAGTCTTATTGAACCGCTTTCGTTTGTCTCCAGATCTCAACGGTGGAAACAATCACGAGGTCGCCCTTGGAGTGACGATCTTGCCGTTTCGTCGTTACGACCACCCCATCACTCTCGACGCCTTCTACGAGAGACAAAGCCGAGGTTTCAAGCTTGGCTATGATTATGGCTTTGGGTCTCAGTTGGACGCGCGTACTTTCGGTATTGGAATAGGCGGGCAGCTCAATTTTGAGAAGCTCGAAACAGGCGTGATTAACACCGAACAAGACGACTTTATTGCAGGCCGGGAGAACATTGCGGATTTAGACTTTCAGGAGGACCGGAGCACTATTGTGAGTGCGACCGCCCGCGTTGGGTTTGAGACTCGTCGGGATCCGCGTAGCCCCTCGTCCGGGATTGGCCTTGGGTTCAGTGTTGAGTATTCCAATGAGGCGTTTGGTTCGGATTTCAATTTTCAATTGTCAGGTTTGTCCTTCACCATCGTTCAATCCATTGTTCGAGGTCATGCTTTGGCCTTTCAGGCGAGGGCGTCCTATATCACTGGGGCGGATATTCCTGTTCAGCGGGTCCCGGATATTGGTGGACAAGGCGGCGTTCGGGGAATTCGTTTG
>JARGOJ010000306.1 GCA_029210225.1 Planctomycetota bacterium | reverse complement strand
CTGCTTGCCTGTAAACGTCGTTTTTTGCGCCTTGATAATTGGTTCTGCGATTTTCGCTTACTCCGCGGGTGGTGGTTGTCTCTATGGGTTTGTCGGATTAGCGATTCTTGTATCGCTCGCTTATCGCGCATTTCCGCTACCCATATTCTTCTTTGATGCTTGGGAGTCGGAAATTCGATTTGATTCGGAGTCTATAACGCTTGGATTCTGGCCAGAAGCTGCGGGTAAGGAGCAAAGAGTCACTTCAAAACAATCTGTTGAGTCGCTTTCAGAGGTCAAGCACCTTGGTCGATGCATCGGACTGTTGTTTAGGAACGGGCAGTTTGTACCTGTGGAGGCTCGCTTGATCTCGAATGAATTGTTAGAAGCACTCATTGAAAGAGCCCGCAAGAACTGGTCTGGATGGGGCTTCTTTGAACTCGCCCAGTACGATTTGGCACTCTTCCTGGAACGAATCTCGGGGAAAAATGAGGGTAGAGGACCTGAGGATTCGCCGAAGTCTTCGGATTGAGAGCCTGGCGGGAGGCCCAGTAGGTCTAACGGAAACAAGCTCAGCAGCAAGGAGCTTAGCCAAGCTTTGCGTAAGCACGGCGCAGGCCCTCCGACAAAGACGGGCTGCAGCGTCTTGTTTGCCAAGTCGTAGGGGTCCCGCTGCAAGCATAGTCCACATTCCGACGCGAAAGAAGGAGCTCGATGATACCAGCCTCAATTTAACTTGAGGGCGTGGAGTGACGGAGCCTTTTGTAATCTTGCCGGATCTGTATATGAACTCTAATTTTCGCGAGTCTCATTGTAAAGGTTAAGGAATTCTTGCATTGCAAGTTCAAAGACCCTCATGTCGCGCCAGAAACCTTTCGTTTCCTCACTCTCAATGGCAAGTCGGGCGACGGCATGACCGAGGTCCACTGCGCCATTTCTAGAGCCACTAACATGGTGGGCCTGGGCGCGAAAGAGAAGAGATAAAGCTCCCCTCACAGGGCAGGAAACATCGACGTACCAAATGGAATCGGACTGCGTCCGCCATTGCTGTTCCGTAATATTTCGATCTCCAAACCACTCCCTGAATATTACAAGATTTGTAGAGTTCGGCGAACGTCTCTGCTTTTGCTCCTCGGTTGTGTAGGTAAGATCGCACACATTGGAGAAGACTAGGAGGCCCCACTTAACGGCGACACTCCAATCAATAAGCTCAAGAAGCCGTACAGGAATGATTGCCCAGTATGGATCGTCGATACTGAATTTCTCTAAACTGAAAGCGGTAAACTCTTCGAGACTCTTTATCTCTCTGCTTCCAACTTTCAGATCGATCGGGCTCACTTTCAAACTCCGAAGCTGTAGTCCACACTCGGTTAGCTCTAACAAAGTACCAACGCAAATCTGGTCGATAGGTGGATTCGATAAGGACCGAACTCATCGCTGTAAACCTTCAAGTCCCTAAAACCATGAGTTGTCTTTACGGACTTACAACGAGACCTTCGACGATCTGGCTAACGGAAAAATAGCTCAGCCGCAAGGAGAAGGTAACAGTGGCGGCGATTCACAGTAATCCGTCCCATATCAGGAGCGCCAGAGAGGCCGCGGATATTCCCTTAGACCCAAGCTTGACCTTGAACGAACGCAACTGAGCTCCGTAGCTGGGGTGAAGGCCAGGCTCTAGACTGGCGCGCCAATTGAAAAATGATCGTCGTCTGACGAAACCGCTTGGTCCAAATGGCCGAGACTTCCACACAACGCCCAAGGCCGCGGCGCGTTAGCGTGCCTAGCCCGCAGGGCGTTGCTGCCTTTGCTTGTTATTTTTCTTGTAGCTTCTTTGCTACTACAAAATAGCTGGAAGCTCCTTTATATATTTCTTCAGATTCTACAACCTGAAAGCCGTTAGCAATTAACAGATCGTCTACATCAGAGCTCGTTATCCTTCTTATAGGAATGGGTATTAAGCCAATTTTACACAAGACCCTAACTAACTGAATTTGTAGATTAACTAGAAACGACATCTTTTGTCGCAAGCAAGGCGTTACAGAAATAAACAAACCATCCGGGTTTAATATTTCATTTATTCGTTGCGTAACATCCTGAGGACTAGGAACGGTGTGCAACATATTAAAAGCTAGAATCACATCATAAGATTCGCCGGAGTATTTTTTATCAAAGATATCCGATTGCTCGAAATTTACATTTTCAATTTTACCCTGAGCGGCTTTCTCTTTTGATAGTGCAATCATCTTAGATGAAATATCAATTGCATGAATATCTTTTACCAGACTAGAAAATTGACAGGATGCGGTGCCTGTCCCACACCCGTAGTCCAGAACAGTGTCGCTATCTTTCAGGAACCTTTTAGTATTTTCTCTAGATTTTTTGTGAATGTACTCAAACCTCTCTTCAGTCTTGTCATAGTTTTCTGAAGCGTTATCCCAAAACTTTTCCGATTTATTCATTCTCTATACCTTTGGGTAAAACATCACGCTCAAGAACTCATCCGCAAGGAAGATGGGGCAAGCGTTGCCTCTCAAGACGCCAGCCCGCAGACGAGGACGGCTGCAGCTGTTTGTTAGGTGTTCGCCTTGGCTTAACAGTCTTCGTTTTCGCGGGATTTGCGAGTTCTGATCACGCGGTCTTTGCCCACACGAGTTTGTCGATTGAGCGTCGATGAGACCGCAGATGTTATTCGTCAATATGAGGCGAGCATGAACAACGACACCTATCTCATTGGTGGCGAGTAGTTCCCTGGGCGCGGCTCCAATGCATTAGCGGTTGGGAACAAAGACGGCGGCATCGTAGATCGAGTAGATCCAAACCAGGAAGCCGATGAGAAACCAGGCTAAGATGGCGGTGAGGATAAAGTGCCAGAAGGCGGCGCCGATGCGCCCTTGAAGAAGTTGTCCGAGGCCGGGGCAGAAGAAGCTCGCCACAGCGCATATGACATTTCCTGTTGATCCTTGTCCCATAATTGAATTCCCTTACTCCTGCATTTCTCTTTGCCGACGAACTCATGGTACATAAAAAGTCCCCGGCTTACTGTGCGTAAGACGGGGGCTTTTCGATTTGGATTTGCTCAACTGTCAAGAACTGTCAAGACAGTTCTGTCAGCAACTGTCACACCTGATAGATCGGGCAAGATTTTCCAGCAGAGGCGGCATAACGTGCTTCCGCTCTCCAGAGGCGCTCCGCGATCTCGCTGGCTTCAAGCTCTGAAACAGCGGGAAGGCGTTTTGAGTCATACTCTGCTTTGGCTTCGGCGAGGAGTTTCTTGGCATCGTTGGAGTCGATGTCTGAGCCTCTCTCAGCGCCGCCAGCTAGAACCACGACCTCATTGTCGGCAACTTTGACGAAGCCGCCATAAATTGCAACAGAGGTCTTCTCGCTGCCGACCTGGATGGTGAGAACACCGTATCCAAGGCGGGCAATGAGAGGGGAGTGGTTCTGGCGGAATTCCATTTTTCCGTTCCACGCGGGAACATTCAAACGGTCCGCTTCGCCATCAAAGTAAGTTGTATCCGGTGTGACAACCCGGCAAGTCAGTCCCATGGGGCCTCACTTTTCCTTTGAGACGCAAACAATTACTTGGTTGCGTACTTCTTCTTGATCTCTTCGTCCTTAGCAATCACATCGTCGATCGTTCCCACATAGCGGAAGGCGTCTTCCGAGAGGTGGTCTGCGTCGCCGTCAATAATCGCTTTGAAAGAGCGCACAGTGTCCGCCACTTTCACGTAGACGCCGGGCATACCAGTAAACTGCTCAGCCACGTGGAATGGCTGTGAACAGAAGATCTGCAGGCGACGAGCGCGGTGAACGATGATTTTATCGTCTTCGGAAAGCTCTTCTTCACCAAGAATCGCAATGATGTCTTGAAGCTCTTTATTGCGCTGAAGAATTTCCTGAACTCGGCGAGCTGTCTGGTAGTGAACTTCACCCACAACCGCAGGGTCGAGAATTCGAGAGGTCGAGTTAATGGGATCAACCGCAGGGTAGAGACCCTTTGAAGCGATACCACGGTCGAGCACTGTCGTCGCGTCCAAGTGAGAGAAGGTCGTCGCAGGAGCAGGGTCAGTCAAGTCGTCAGCAGGCACATACACAGCTTGCACTGAAGTAATAGCACCCTTAACAGTTGACGTGATTCGCTCTTGAAGCGCACCCATCTCTGTCGCGAGAGTTGGCTGATAACCCACAGCAGAAGGCATACGTCCGAGAAGCGCTGACACTTCAGAACCCGCTTGAGAGAAGCGGAAGACGTTGTCAACGAAGAGCAGCACATCTGTTCCACCAAGGTCGCGGAGGTATTCCGCCATGGTGAGAGCAGACAAGGCGACGCGAAGACGCGCACCTGGAGGCTCGTTCATCTGGCCGAAGACCATGACTGTTCTAGGAAGCACGCCTGACTCTTTCATTTCGAGCCAGAGGTCGTTTCCTTCACGAGTACGCTCACCAACACCAGCGAACACTGAGTATCCACCGTGCTGCTTCGCAACGTTATTAATCAACTCCTGGATAAGAACTGTCTTACCAAGACCCGCACCACCAAAGAGACCTGTCTTACCACCACGAGTGTAGGGTGTCAGGAGGTCCACAACCTTGAGGCCGGTCTCGAACACTTCTGTCTTAGGAGTGATCTTATCGAAATCAGGGGAGGGTTGGTGAATCGGGCGACGCTCAGTCACGTTGACCGGACCCTGCTCGTCGACTGGATCTCCAACAATGTTGAAGACGCGTCCAAGAGTTGAGGTTCCCACAGGCACGGAAATAGGCGCCCCTGTGTCAACGATCTCAGTTCCACGGACAAGGCCGTCTGTTGAACCGAGGGCGACCGCGCGGACGCGATTGGCACCGAGGTGCAACTGAACTTCAGCTGACAATTTTTGCTTTTTACCGTCAGACTCGATCATCACTTCTAGAGCGTTGTAAATCTCAGGAAGATGACCTTCGTCAAACTCGGCATCGAGCGTGGCGCCGATAACTTGAACGACGTGACCTTTCTTTGCCATGGAGCTTCTCACTTCTTGTCTGTGACTCTCAGGCTTAATGCGTGATCGTCTTGACCAATGTTCTGTTTCATGGCCTCAGGCAAAAGCCCGAGGCAACGTTTTTACATGCTTTACTTGAGTGCTTCAGAACCACCAATGATTTCGAGAATCTCGGTGGTAATTTGAGCCTGACGCAAGCGGTTGTAAAGCATCTTGAGGTTCTTACTGAGTTCTTTAGCGTTCTCAGTCGAGTTCTTCATAGCGATTCGTCGGGCGATTTGCTCGCTCGCTGCCGCAGACAGGTATGACCGGAACACGTCCAGCTTGACCTGAAGAGGGAAGATCGCATTAAGAATCGAGGCCGGATCGGGCTCGATAATGAAGTCTGTTTCCTGAGCGTTTCCTGTGCTGTCATCCTCTGCTTCACTTTCAGGGCTTGAAAGCGGAAGGAGAGTATTCGTCACAGGGGATTGGCGGCCTGCGCTGAAGAAGTGTGTGTAACACAGATCGACGCGGTCCACTTCACCACTCATGAACATCTTAATCAGTCGTTCAGCGACTTTTTCAGTCTCAGTATATTGCGGCTTATCTTCAAACTGACGATAGCCCTCAACATAATCTTGCTCTTGGAACTTCAACCAAGTGAACGCTTTACCGCCACTTGGAATCAGGACAGACTCAATACCTTCCGCCTCTAAAGCGCGGATATGATCGCGAGCCATTCGCAAGACAAGGGAGTTGTAACCGCCACAAAGACCGCGGTTACCAACAATGACTAAAACTGCGACGCGCTTGACTTCAGCGCGCTTTTCAAGAAGCGGGTGACTGGCCACTCCGCCCTGACCCCGAGCCTGGCTCGCGATTTCATTCAGGGATTCGAAGTAGGGGATCGCACGCTCAATGCGGTCAGCTGCGACTTTGGCTTTCGCCGTCGCAACCAACTCCATCGTGCGGGTGATCTTCATGGTATTTCCGACCGAACGAATCCGATCTTTAATGTCCTTGACCTTTGCCATTGTACTGTCCCAGTCCTATCAAAAAAGGTGAGCTAAAATTCCCGAAGATTCAGGTCTTTCAGGCGTCCGCCTTTTCGTCTTTTTTGGCTTGTGTACGGGGATCAGGCGCAGTTCCTTCGTTGTAAGACTTCGCATAGTCTTTCAGAACTCCGAGCAAGCTCGCAGCGAGGTCTTTAGACATCTTCGTCTTCTCACGAATTTCCGTAGGAATCTCATTGTGAGTTGAGTGAATGTACTGAAGAACCTTGGTCTCAAAGTCAAGCACGTCCGCCTGAGGAATCGTGTCGAGGACACCCTCATTACCGGCGTAAATCATGATGACCTGATCTTCCACAGCCATGGGCCGATACTGGCCCTGCTTAAGAAGCTCAACCATTCGCTTACCGCGCTCAAGCTTCGCTTTTGTCGCGGCGTCGAGATCGGTTCCGAGCTGAGCGAACGCTTCCAAGTCCCAGTATGACGCGAGGTCAAGACGCAAGGACTTAGCGTAGGCTTTCATAGCGCCAATTTGAGCGCTACCACCCACACGAGACACCGAGATACCCACGTTAATCGCGGGACGAATACCAGCGAAGAACAAGTTCGGCTCAAGGTAAATCTGACCGTCCGTAATTGAAATCACGTTCGTTGGGATATAGGCCGAAACCTCACCCTCTTGAGTCTCAATGATTGGCAACGCCGTCAGAGATCCACCAGAAGGATAGACCTTACGAACTTCGTGCTTATCACCGTTCTTCATACCGCCGAAGACTTCTTTGGCTTCCTTCTCGGTATCGAAGACCATGAGCTGCTCAGGAACACTGCTCTTGACGGAAACGATCGCATACTTGCCGACCATATCCTCACGAGCATTATCGCTTGTGAGCTTCGCGACTTTGAACTTCTTATCGTCAAAGCCATGAATCACGTGGTTGGCGATCTCTTCACCGTCATTACGGTCAAAGACGCGTCCATCCACTGGCTCATTGGTGTGCTCTTTAGCGGTCTTCTCAACGATGACCCACTTATCCTTCATCTTCACAGAGCGCTCGAGGAGGCGAGAGTGAAGATAGAAGACGTCACCAGGATACGCTTCGCGGCCTGGAGGACGACGGAGGAGAAGTGACAATTCGCGGTAAGCGTTCGCTTGCTTAGAAAGGTCGTCATAGACAACAAGTGTCGCAGCGCCTTTCTCATACATAAAGTATTCAGCGAGAGAGCAACCAGCGTAAGGAGCCACATACTGCATAGGAGCAGGGTCGGAGGCCGAGGCTTGGACAACAATGGTGTAGTCCATAGCGCCGGCTTCTTGAAGCTTGGCCACCACGTTTGCGACGGTGGACGCTTTCTGACCAACAGCGACATAAACACAGACGACCGCGTCTTTGGTGCCCCAGTATTGCTTCTGGTTGATGATCGCGTCGATCGCGACCGCGGTCTTACCGGTTTTGCGGTCACCAATGATGAGTTCGCGCTGACCACGACCGACGGGGATCATCGCGTCGATCGCTTTGATACCGGTCTGGAGTGGTTCGTGAACTGGTTGACGAGCGGCGATGCCTGGCGCGATGATGTCGACCATTGAAGTTTCGGTTGCGTTGATTTCTGCACCGTCGTCGAGGGGGACGCCGAGCGGGTTGACGACGCGGCCGAGCATTGCTTCACCGACTGGTACGGAGAGCAGGTTGCCTGTTGCTTTGACGGTGTCGCCTTCTTTAACAGCGAGGTAGTCGCCGAAGATCACGGCACCGACGGTGTCTTCTTCAAGGTTCATGACCTGACCCATGACCGATCCGGTCTTGGTCTGGAACTCGATGAGCTCGGAAGCCTTTGCTTTTGAGAGCCCGTAGATGCGAGCGATACCGTCACCGACCTCGACAACACGACCGACCTCTGAGATCTCGAGTTGTGAGGAAAAGCTTTCGATTTCTTGTTTGATGACGCTGACGATTTCGTCGGTCTTGATCTTCACGGGTTGCTCCCTGATCGTCCGTAACTTGGACGGTTCTATCGTGTCAATAAAGCGGAACTGACTGGTCACCAATCGTCGGCTCCGATGCCGACAATGGGGAGTGAAGGGTAGGGCATTGACTCACGGAAGTCATTGAATTGGTACGGATTCCGCGCCTTGGACTGGGCAATTTTGGATAATTGAGACGGGTTTTAGGGAGTGGTCGTCGCGGGATCTTGGGTCCGCTCGACGATCCTTGAGATCGTGAAGGCGACCTCTGGGATATCTGAGATGATCTCGACTCCGTCAGGGAGGCCGAGGATCTGGATTTGCTTGGTCGAAATCGAGCGTTCGAGGTCCTGGAAGGACAGTGAGAGGACGGCTGAGGGGACGATTGAGCCGGAACCGATCGCTTCGAGGGCTGCTGTGGGACCTGAAATTTGGACTGCGACGAGGTCTTCGGAGCCGGGATTGAGCGTGACTTCCCATCTGCCCACTTCTGCTGGTGCGAGGAGGATTTGGACTGGAAGGCGGTCGATTGTGGTATTTTGGGTCAGCGAGCGGATGGTGAGGCGGATATCGACCCGACTTGGGGTCAGGATCGGGGTCCAACCTTGTGCGGATCTGGGTTCACTCGTGAATGGGAGATTGATCGCGACGCTTGGGATGGTTTCGAGCCGACCTGGGATGAGTGCGGAGATTGCGCTGGGAGGGGGTATCGCGGTGACATCGCGGTCTTCGTAGTCCGCGATCAGGGTTGATGGGCCTTTGATGGTGATTGTTTGGGGGATGGCGCGAGGAGGGCCGTCGAGTGCGACGCTGTCTGGGAGATCCACTCGGACTGGGAGTTCGAGTTCGATGAGTTCGTCGACCTCTATTTTCACGATATCTTTGGAGAGCGATCGGATGGAAACGCCTCTCGTTCGCAGCGCGGGGAGGTGTCCGAGCGCGGATCTGAGATCGAGTTCGTGTACACCGACTCTTGAGGGGATCTGGTCCCCCACCATCA
>JARGOJ010000305.1 GCA_029210225.1 Planctomycetota bacterium | reverse complement strand
GCCGCCCGTATGCCCTCACCCGAGTGCTTTTGACTTTGTTTTTTGAAAAGTGAACAAGCGTCCGCCGAACTCTTGATGAGAGTCTGTTTTGCAGGGCATAAGCGTGACAAAACTGATCAAATGTATCGGCTTTATTCGACGCTTCCGTCACCTTGCAAAAGAGCGCCTCCTCTAGATTTGAAAACTGTGAGGCGGGCCGTTGATTGAGAAGTACGAACTTGTCGGCGTCGGGAAGTTCATTCAGCGACTGTTGATAGAGCTTTTCATCAAAGTTCGCGGACTCTTTCATATAGCTAAGAACGAGGAGTTTCTTTGCCCTAAGCTCTTTCTTTCCGGAAGCTCGAATGGATTGAACTAGATCTTTAACGTAGTGATTGAGTTCTCCGTGGAGAGTGTCAACGCCGCCAGACTTCAAGATATGCGCAAGCACAGTGAGAGCACCGATCTGCCTGGGTGAATGGGCAGCCAAAGAGAGCTTTAACAACTGAGCCTGGACTTTTTTGTCGACTCGCTCAAACAAACGAAGGACGGTTCGCGAAGGGCTCGCGTTGAGATCGCTGATGATCTTTGCTGCAATGGACGAGCGATCGACTTGACAATAACTCAGGCCTTCCAAAACGCGCCTTCTTACTTGCCCATTTCTGGCCTGGTCGTAGCATTTCAATAGGGACTCGAAAACTAGGCGCTGCTGCGGCTTTACAGACTTTACAATTTCTGGTGTGGCCGGAAATGCATCTTCAATTGCGAGTTTCAGAAGTTGGCCATAGGCTTCGCTCGGCTCATATTGCCTTGTCAATGCTTGCCAGGCAGCCGCCTTAACCAGGCTGGTCCCCCTTAGTCCTTTTCCTATCAGGGTCGTGGCCATGTCACTCGACCTCGAAAACTGAGCGACTGTCATCAAAATCAAGGACTTCGCACCGTCATTACAGCGGTCATAAATCGCATTCAGTTTCACTAAGCAGTCTGGGCCAATTCTTGCAAGATTCGTAACCGTTTGTCCTGTCAGATATGACATTTCCAGGAGCCTTGCCAAAACACCAACGTATCGTCGATCACTGGATGCCCGCTTGGCCAAGACCCAGTCTATGGAGCTATGATATTCCTTGACCTCCACCAATTCCTTAAAGAGCGTCACAATGATGTCGTCCGAATTTTGAGAACCGATAAAGACGAGCAGCATATCCTTGACTGTGTCGGTCGCACCAATCTCAGCGAACTCTCGGGTCCTCTTGGTTAAAGCCTCTGTCTCAGCCCGGGTGATTGTCAAAGCCGCGAGTGATCGACTGGCGGTTGTTCGAACGCTCGAATCTGGTTCGATCAAGCTTTTCAGGAGAATCTCTCGAGACGACTCTGGAACCCTTTCTTGCTGACATAGCGCTCTTAAAGCCGCGCAACGTACGGCTGTGTTTTCATTCTTCGTTAGAGCTTGAATTTGGGCCGTCCATTTGGCTGGAATCCACCTGGCTCCTGACAATCGTTCAATGGCAACGTCTCGTAATTCTCCGTCATCATTTTTTATCTGCTTCAAGATTGACTGAATCACGTCATCTTTGAGAAGCAATGTCTTTGGCAAAAAGCGAAGACCCATCTCTTTGAGTTTCAAATCTCGGCTGAATGCGGCCTGATGAAGAAATCGTTTCGCTGGACGAAATGAACGAGCTAGATCGGAGAGCTGCTGGGTCGCTTTGGTTCGCAACGAATCATCTTTGCTAAGAATCAGTTTTTTCAAGACATTGAGAACGAAGTATTCACCGTGAGCTTGAGCAGAAAGTAAATTGACCGCTAACTCGCGCGTTTCCATGCTCTTCGACTGGATACCCCATTGGATTTGATCTTTGGCTGGTCGCCCCTCATAGTCAAAATAGTCCAATAAATTTGCCGCCATAAGCGCGGCCACGCATTTCTTCTTTTTTGCCCATTGGAGAAGTACAGCGCGGCTCTTATCAGCGATGATCGACTCAAGCCTCTTCATCAATTCCTGAACTTCGACCGCCCCCTCAATTTTAGCAATCGTGGTCAAAGCCTGCTCCATAGCCTTGCCAGCGATTTCACTGTCGTACGCGAGAGCGTCTGTGGCGAGGTACGCGTAATCCTCGTGGCCGAAGATCATTGAGTAGACGAGAGGTTCAATCATTTCTTCGCTAAATCCATCTTTAGATTGCTTATCAATAATGGCGTCGAAGAGACTATCAAGAACCTCTTTTTCCTCGTCCTTTTTTGTCCGTTTGTATTCCTGGACTAGGGCCGGCAGTGCGCGCACTCCAGCCTTCAGCAGGCGCGATCTGACTGCTTTTTGAAACTGCGGTTGCTTCAGTAAGCTCACCACATATTCATAAACCCAGGGTGATAGAACATTCGAGTGGAGCAGTGCTTTGCGGAGAAGGTCCTGCTCATCGGCAGAGCGACTCTCGAATGACTTCAGAAGTTGCTCAAATTGCCTCGCATTGGTTTTCAGAAGAGTGGAAGGAATCCTAAGACGAACCATCGGATGGGAATGTGTCCCTAGCTTCAGGACTCTTTCAATCAACGGTAATGTAAGCCTCCGCTCCAATTGAATATCGTAGAGCGTGCGGATCAACACTAGACTTCGTCGATCGGAGAGCAGCTCTAGAAACGCGTCGGATCTTTTGTCGCTGTTTGGGAGCAGAGCAAGAACAGCACTAGCCTCGATTCGGACCGCCGCGCTCTCATCCCGACAAAGTTGGAAAAGCAATGAATGTGTCGCGGAGTGCTTGACCAGGGCCTTTAAGGCCTGAGCGGTTGAGACACGGACCTCTTCACTGAGATCTATCGTTGCGAATCCAAGGGCCTTAATGATCGCTGGATCGGCCCGACCCAAGATCGCCAACTGCTGAAGGCCCCGACAACGATCTTTCGACCGAGTTGACTGAAGTGAGTTCAGGGCCCTCTCGACCTTCTTTTTTTGTTTCTGATCCTGGGCGGAAACTGCCTGAGAATAGAGCATTGCCATGCTTAGACTGAAGGCCATTAATACGCGAGACATAGCAACACCTAACTTAGATCAGCACATACTCAAGCCTTTTGGAGAGAACACGTTGAAGCTCTCGGCAAAAAGCGCCGGCTTCATCACGTTTAGAATGATAGCAAGGTTCCTAAGTTTCGCTGAGAACTTCAGTTCGCATGTTTCCCAGTGGGGAACTGTTCTCGATAGAGATAGCAATCTCTTGAGTGATCTTGGCAAAGACCTGTGGCTTGCATGTATGCGTAGATGATCGTCGGCCCCACAAAGCGAAAACCCCGCTTCTTGAGATCCTTCGAGATTTTTGCGCTGAGGCTTGTTTGGGTGGGATAGTCACTGCTGGTTTGAATGTCGGAATAGAGTACTTTTGATTCAGTGTACGACCAAAAATAGGCGTTGAAGCTACCGAATTCCTCTTGGATTTTCAGGAAGCACTTAGCATTTGACACCGTCGACTCAATTTTCAAACGGTGCCTGATTATTCCTTTCTCTTTCATTAATTCTTCAATCTTTGAATCCGTAAAACCTGCGACTTTGCGAGGGTCAAACGAAAGAAAGACCTCACGATAGCAATCGCGCTTTTTTAACACCGTCTCCCAGCTCAATCCAGCCTGGGCGCCTTCAAGGGTTAACATCTCAAAGAGCTTCGAGTCGTCATGAACCGGACGTCCCCATTCCTCATCGTGATATCGAACATAGACTTCGTTTTTTAAGTTCAACCAGGGGCAGCGTTTTCGCGTTTTCATTCTTGCCGTAGCTCCATTGTCTAGATCCAATCGTCACTGGACTCATTCTCTCTTACTGCACCGACAGCCTTCCGAACAAGAGGAGAAATCACCACGGAATACTGTTCGTAGGCTGTGGAGTTGGTCGAAGAAAAAAGGTTCAAGCTTCTTCAATTATATTGGATTGAATCATGTCGCGACACATTCTCCTCAACGTCCTCAGGGGTTGTTTGCTCTTCATATTGCTGACCTCGATACTCGGCGCGTTCAGCCGAGCCCCCGCGATCTGGCTTCGTCCCATTTGGAGCATTCCCCTTAGAGTTTGGCATGGCTTGATTGTCCTCGCCGTGAGCGCCATCCTGCTCTACCCCTTCTTGGCAAAGAGACTAGGGGCTAAGAGTCGCCGAACCTTCATGGTCCTCTGTTCTCTCCTCACTCTAAAGGCGAGCTGGGATGCCTATGTTATCTATGATCTTTACCACTCGGGTCAGATCTTGAACATCAGTCCAATCCCACTCTCCGCTATACTAACAGGGGTCTTGCTCAGCTGGATGCTCATTCATATAAAGACCCCCAAACCCCGACAAAGTTCACGATTCGTCAAAGGCAGCCTCGCCACAACGGCTATGGGCTTAGGCAGCGGCAGCATGTTGCTACTCCTGATTCTTAGTTTCGGCGCAACGGATTACCGTCGCCAAGCCGACTGCGCGATCGTTCTCGGAGCGAAAGTTTATAGTGATGGGCGCATGTCTCTTGCCCTAAGTGATCGTGTCCAACAGGGAATAGAGCTCTACAAAGCCGGCTATGTCAAACGAATCGTCATGACCGGCGGGGTCGACCCAAACGGTCAAAGCGAAGCGGTTGCGATGGCTCGTGCGGCCTATGATGCTGGAGTTCCGAAGTCGGCGGTGATCCTCGATGAATATGGAAAGAATACTCGGGCGTCGGCCAAAAATTGCGCACTCATCAGCCGCAATCACGGTTGGAGTTCGGCCCTCGTCGTCAGCCACTACTATCACCTGGCCCGTTGCAAAGAAGCCTTTCGCCGGGAGGGATTACGGTGCTACACGGTGCCAGCACATATGACCCGGCGTATGCGCCGCGAGCCGCTCTTTATCTTGAGAGAAGGCGCCGCTTACCTTTACTACGCATGGCCCTAAGCATACTCAGTCTTCACTGCTGGCAAGCAGCAGCTCTTCGTCGCTCTCTTCATAGTCACAGAACAGGGGATCGGGTTGGATCTGCTCGAACTTCTCCCGTTTCCCTCGCCATTCTGGAGGGAAGCCCCGATAGCTACAGCTTTGTGCAATCACACCCCCGACAATCGTCGCGAGGCTCTCCGTGTCAATCCCAATCGCCACAGCTTCCCGAACTCCTCCTTCGAAGTTGTTGGGATAGCGAGAGACAATGCAAAGGGCCAGAGGGACGGTATCGACTGCATGGAACCGTGCGCCGGCCCCAAGAAGCTCCGCAGCTCGCTTTGAAGAGCAATCTTTAGGCAGCTCGCTGGCCAACTTCAAAGCCTTCGCCACCCGCCCCTCCGGCGTCTTCGAAAGGATGAAATCGAAGAACTTGTTGGCGGAGAAGGTCTTTCCAAATCGTTTGCTGCGCCAAAAATAGGCCGAGGATAAGGCCACCGCGAGGCTCCCATGGGCGGCGTCTGGGTGAGCATGAGTGACCGCTGCGCTCAACATTGTCTCCTCGACAAGTCGCTCCAGGTCGTCACCGTAGAAGGCTCCCAGGGGTGTCACGCGGGTCGCAGCGCTGTTCCCGCGACAGCCGCGGCCTCCGGAGAGGTCGGCCGCAGCGCGCTCCCAGTAGCGCCCGGCGCTAATGTCACTCAGGACCCGATGCATGTTGTTGCCATATCCTCGGGCCGGGTCGTCGTCGTAGCGCTCAGCGAGGACCGCAGCCAGACGGTCTTGATTGACGCAGCCCTGACTTTCAAGGACGTCGACCAAGGCCCAAGTCATAATGGACTTCTCTGTGACCGCCCAAACGTCGCTCTCCTCGTGCTTAGGCCGCGAGGATGTATGATGGCAAGAATGAGCAAACGCATCCCCCAAGCTTGCTCCTTCCAAGGAGAGACGGGCTCGCTGGATTCGGCTCTCAAAGCTTCGATCGTCTTGGTTCAACAACTCTCACCTCGCTCATTTCCTAGGAAAAGCTCGGGGTTTCTTCGATAAAGGTCTCTTTGTGGCGGCATTGACTTTCGTAGTCAGTTTACTCATGGGATACGTTACCGCGTTGCTCTTCGCTTGGACTTTAAAAAAGTACAATGTCGGATCTTTTTATCAATTCTTTTTATTCGCCATCTCTATCCTCAGCCTGCCTCTACTCCTCCCCAGCGATGAAAAGCTCCTGCGGGTCTTGCTTGGTATCAATAGCGCCATTTACACGTTTAAGATGTGGGACTTATATCGGGATAGAAAGCGCGGGCCACTCCCTGAAATCTCGGAGTTAAACGACTATCTGAGGGCGAGCACCAACTTGGTGCGGCGACGAATGAAACACGAGAAGCGCCTCGCCGATTCCGCCAATTTTCTAAACTTTTTAAAAGCCTTCGGTCTCGCCTTCGTCGGCGCGGCGTCGATGACAACACTCTGTGTCCTCGACCTTCAAAGCCTCGGCTTCTGGCCCGAGCATTTCTTAAAGATGATGGCCTTTTACTTTTGTATCGACGGAGGGATGCGGCTCATATCAAGCACCCAGAGAATCCTCTTAGGATGGTCCCGAGAGATGACCCAAAACCCAATTTTTGCCTACAGCCCGGCTGATTTCTGGCGTCGCTACAATCGCAGCATCGGTCAGTATTTCTTCGAGCACATTTTTCGCCCTATGCGCGGCACCCGAAGACCCATGCTCGCGACCTTAGCGGTCTTCTTCGTTTCATCAGTCTTACATGAATACATATTTGGGATTGCGCTCATGGAACTTCAATTGTTTCAGACTGCTTTCTTCATGATTCAGGGAGTCGCCGTCGCCGCCTCCCAACGGTGGAAGCCAAGTCCTAAATGGCGGATAGTGGGAATCGTCGCCACTTTTCTATTCAATGTCATCACCCTCTCCTTATTCTTCGCCAGCGGCCATCAAGTCTTCGAATATCAGTTCTACGATTCCCCCACTCCGTTCGATGCCTATTTCCCAGGTCCATAACTCCGTGAATGGTTGATCAAGTCGCTCTATCAATCTTCACCCCAGGCCCCAAGTTCTTCAAGGGTCTCAGGGATGAATAAGCCCTCCAGGCTCTGCTCTAACAACTCCGTGAGGGCCATTCGGTTCTTGCCTTCAAAGGGATCCTGACGGGCTCGGAGACAGACGCGATTGACGGCCTCTGTGATGCCCTCTAAATTTCGATAGTGCTCCAAGAAGCGAGTCGATTTGAATCGTTGAATGTAGGCGCCGAAACCTTGCCCGAGGCTTTCTTTGTGGAGAATGCTCACCGTGTTTTCGGAGATTTTGTTGTGACCGCAACGATCGAATGCGTCATAAAAATCGTCGACCAGGTCGGGGTCTGTTTGGATAAGGGCGTGATCCAACGCAATCTCAAGAGTGATGTGAGCCAGGAACCAGGAACGCACCCTCATTCCTGGAAAGGTCCGAGCACGATAACACCGTTTTATCTCCCCAGTAAAATGCTTGAAGTAGTCACTGCTGTGAAAAATCTGATCGCCATATTCATGGTTGATGACTCCTTTCAAAAAGGACTTTTCCTCACCAACATCGTCCTCCTCAACGAATTGACGTGCTCTATCGAAATTGGGGCGCGCTTTGCGATTGAAAGACGAGAGCATATCCGGGACGGCCACCCCAATATGAAAGTCATGGTCGGAGACCCCCCTATTGAAAAAGTAGTGAGTCAAATAATTCACGCGCTTGCCCTTTGAGACTCTTGTCACTTATGGTCAATCGATCCTCCATTATAAAAGACGAGTGACATGATGAGAAAAATGACCGTTTTAGCCCTCTTCGTTCTTATGGCGAGCCCCATCGGCGCTCAAGACAAGCCCAAAGAGCTAAAGAAAGCAAAAGTCGATCCCTGGGCCGCGAAGGTCGAGTCATCGGCGAAAGCGCTACTCCCGGTCCTCCTTGATATCGACAAGAATGACGAGGCGATGATCAAAGAGTGGATTCGCATCGCCGAGATTCCCGCGCCAAGTAAGAAAGAGGAGAAACGCGCCGCTTACTTCGTCAAACTCTTCAAAGAAGTGGGGCTCGAAGCCTCCCAAGACAAGATTGGCAATGTCATTGGTTTGAAGAAAGGACGCAAAGGCAAAGGCAAGAAGAAGCTCATGGTTTGCGCTCATCTCGATACTGTTTTCGGCCCTGAAGTCAACGTGAAAGTACGCCGGGAAGGGCGTGTTCTCCATGGTCCGGGAGTTGGAGATGACACATCTGGTTTGATCAATCTCGCGACGGTGCTTCGATTGATTAAAAAACACAAGCTCAGCTTTGACCGCGACATTTACTTTGTCGCAACGGTTCAGGAAGAGCTTGGCCTTTATGGCGCGAGAGCCTTTTTGGGACAGCGAAAAGACGAGATTGAAATGGTCCTCAGCATAGACGGCGGATACGGCGGCGTTAGCTACGGGGCCTTGGGCATTCACTGGTATAAGATTCACTTTAAAGGACAGAGCCGACACACCTTATCGAGCATGTATCAGCCCTCGACAACTCATGCTCTCGGTCTTGCGCTCTCGGAGATTTACACTCTCAGAGTGCCCCAGGAACCCGAGATGAAGAAGACCTGGTACAACGTCGGTAGTGTCGGTGGCGGGGGAGTGGTGAATGCTCAGGCTAAGGACGCTTGGTTCTCTATCGACTTGAGAAGCATGGACGCAGGGGAGCTAAAAAAGCTTGAGGACGTCGTCTTTGGCATCGCCCGCAAGGCCGCTTATAAAGTCGGAGTCCGATGTGAAATAGAGACTGTTCAGAAGTTCCCAGCAGCCCAGCTCAAGGGGATGAAAGAACATAGGCTCGTGCAGAGTAGTCGTGCGGTCTTGAAAGCCCTCGGAGTGAAAGATCCTCGGATAAGTCCAAGCGGCGCGAGTGATCATTGCGTCGCGATCAATATGGGAATTCCAGGGATTAACATCGGGACTGCTGTTGGGCGGGGCGCCCACAGCCTGGAAGAATCAGTCGATACAAGTATGGCCAATCAGGGAATTAAGCAGAGCTTGCTCATTATTGATTTGATGGCCAATGATAAATAAACAATGTCCAGTAC
>JARGOJ010000304.1 GCA_029210225.1 Planctomycetota bacterium | reverse complement strand
CTTTAGGAAGGCCTTATGGTCTTCGTCGGAGCCGATCTTGATGACCACATTGTTAAGCAGCTCTTGGTGATTACGACCCCAACCCCGGTTGATTGTGAACCATTTGCGCACAGCCCGAGGTTGCGCTCCGACCTTGAGCCAGAACTGAACTTCATAGGTTCCGGGAGCAAAGATTTTACTAATCACTGTCCCCTTACCCTTGATGGATTCGTCTTTGTCAACGGTCGCCCCATACCAAGCGATATGTTGACGGTTGCCTCGAAGCCCAAAGCGGATGTTAATCCGAGTTCCAACAGGGAAGCCCGCGAGTTTCCCGGACAAGTTCAGCTGGCGCTTGAGGACCTTGCCTTTCTCATCCTTCTTCATGACTTGAAGAATGGCTTTGAGATCGGACTCGTCATCCCCGGCGAGCGCCGGGGACATAGAACAGGCAGTGATTAAGGCGAATGCAAAGAACAAACGACTGACAGTCTTAAGAATCATTCGTCGACTCCTTCTTCCGTATAGATGATTTTAGGTGTGGTGAAGTATGTGATCGTCACATCATCTAAGACGGGAGTTTGGCTCACAGTATTCGCAGCAATTAGATTTGGTGCAAAGTCGACGCTCAAGATAAGAATGTCTTGGGAGTCCACTTTACGGAACGCTGGAAGTTGAGGACTAAGTCCGACACCACCACGATCTGGGTCGTCTGCGTTGGCTGAGTTCAGTGGCTGATAGCCAGGAAGCGGGTTGACGTTCGTATTGGTAATGGTTGGATTCGAACTCATGATTCCGTCTAAGAATCCTGGTTGAATCGTATCCCCAGTCACATAGTCAATGGTTTGGGACTGAGCATTTAAGCCGAAGTTCCACTTCTGAATCGTAATGGTGACAGGGAGCAGTGAGCTCGGGTCGAGTTGACCTCCAATACTTGCTTCAACACGACTGTAACCGGGGTAACCGGTCCATGAGACGGTGCCGAGCTTGAATTGACGTCCATAGAGGTCTGTCAACAACTTCTTGTATCCCGGCTTGTGGCCGCGACCGTTCGCGTTGTTTGAGTTTACTTTTGCGACATCTTGGTCGTAGAAGCGGTCAGACGGCACTTCGTTGACCGCGTTGAGCTCTTCATCGACTCGATAACCAAGTAAGTAGAGGTTGTCGATGAGGGCTTGAGAGAAGTGGAAGACTCCGTCGGTGTCAATATTAGTATTGAGCACATTGTTTGAGACCGGAGTCAAACCTGTATAGAAGAGCTCAGCTCCAATAAATATGGGGCCGTCAACGTCGCAAGCTTCACAACCTTCACAGTCATCGCACTCCCCAATTGTATTGGCTCCCTGACTCACGGGGAAACGGTTGAAGCAGTGATAGTTCACACTTCCCTGGTAAGCGGTTGGATCTTTGTCGATCGGGGCGGAACAGTCCTGACAGTTACGGCAGTCGGGACAGACAGACCCTTTGCTCTCGACGGTCTCTTTCCATTTGAGGGTGATCTCCAACTTCCACTTATTGTTTCTTACGTCTTGAGTCGGGTTGTAGAAGTGCTCACCGGGACCAGGTACCGTCTCCGAAGTGACGGGGAACACCGACGCATCATAGGGATCCTGTGGTGGGCTTGCATTAACAGGGCTTGGGGGCACCGCGCCTTCTGGTGTATGTGGCCCTGGAAGGAAGTTTATGATCACTTCTTTATCAGTGACGTTGGGGGGGAAGTTCAGTTTCGGAAGAACCGACGGCATGTAATTACCATGAGAGTTCGGATTCCGCAGTGCGTTGAGTGTGCGGGTCACGGTGACCTGACTAGAGCTTGTTCCACCAGCATCGCAATAGTAGTAGTCGTAGGGGAGCCATGGCCAGAAGAACTGCACTCCGCGCTTACCAGTTCCTCTAAGAGCGGTTGTCGTCGCGGGCTCAACAAAAGGAGGAGGGCTTCTGCTCAAAACGTAACCATGGCGAACACCAAGGCCGTTCGTGTATTTAGAAACTTCCTGGGGGCCACCACCCATTTCCTGGCTGTTGACAATCAAATTCGCCGTGTATTGGGGATTGGCGCTGAGGGTATTCACACCGAAGGCCAGCTGGATGTGGTTCCATTGACCAGGCTTCCAAAACGAGCCTTCTGTGAGCTTGCTGCCATTGATGAAGCCGACAGGGAATCTGATGGTCGGGTCATCCGTCGACTTTAGACCTCCATTGAGCCCATAAAAGCGAGCGACAATATCGATCTGGTTTAGGTTCCGCTCCTTGAAGATCTCGATCCCACAGTCTCGTTTACCGTTGTTTGTCGAGCCTCCAAGCCATGAGAAGTAAACCTCCTTATCTGTAGAGATTGAACTGCGTAACGGCTTAACCCAAAAGTGAATGGTTCCCTGACGGAGGTCGAGGTTGTTTCCACTATAAACAAGGTAGCGTTCACGGTCGTCGGTCAACATAACACCGAGGTTTGTCAAACCAGCTCCGAAGAACAAGTCGTTGACATTACCACCGGGGTTAAGCAAAGAGCGCTTGGGAGTGGGCTCTGAGTTCAACAATCGAACCTTAGTCGCCTGGTTGCGAACACTGTCAGATTCTGTGATCCGACCTGCTGTGCGGTCAGCCTCAATATCTCGACCTGGGTTCGAAGAGCTCGGCGTTGGGTTGGACCAACGCGCAACGTCATTCTCGTAGTAGCGGACCTTCAAAGGCTTGAGCTTTCCACGGGCATAACCACAGAGGAAGTCAGGATCTGTTGCCTTGATCCGAGCCAGACCATTCAGAATGATCTGGCCATCATAGACGGCCGGCTCGTAGTCAGGGCTCAGGGTGAAGAAGTCAGCGCCGGATGAGGTTGAGGTGCTTGTTGTTGATGTCGCACCAATATCCGGGACATTGTGCTTATTTGAATATTCGGGCTGTGTCAATGTGGCGGGCCAATCACCCTTTTCACTCGCAAGATCAGTGAATCCTGAAACGGAGCCGGTGCTTCCGTCATTGTATTTCAAGTAAAGCTTAGGGTCGAGGTATTCGCGATCCCGCTCGAAGTCGCGTTGAGTCGTAAGACGTAGGACGTTGAACACTTGAACCACAGAGGTCAAAGAGTTCTCTGCGACGGTCTCGGAGAGAGTAATTTGTTGATTTGGCTGACCAGGATTTGTGATCGAACCGCTGTTCCAAACTTGCCCGAGTGAGGTGATCTCGAAGAAACCCATAGAAGAGAAACACATCTCCGTGGTCACTGCTGTGAGATCCGACTTGTCAATCTCGCGAGGTTCTGTGGGGACGAAGGCGATATTGCCAGCACCCGCAGTCTTCTTCGCCCAACGGAATATGTGGTTTCCTTCAAGGCCCCACTTGTGAAGGACAATGTCGGTGTTTGGGTTCGCCATGGCGCGGACGAGGTCCGCTTTGAGCGCCTTATTGGCCCCGGTTGCCCATGTGGTGTTCGAGTCGAGCCAGCACTCAAACTCAAACCAACTCTTGAAGGGTCCACCTGGGACTTCCGTGGAGGTCGTTGTTCCAGAGCCTTCGCGGCGCAGAACAATAGCGCGAGCGAGGTTTTGAGCTTCGGCGAAGCTGATCGTTGTGTTGGTTGTTGAGGGCGTCTTAGTCGCGGTTGAACCGTTGTAGGTTCTCGTGAAGGTTACCCGTCGAGCCGAGAGTTCGGCGATAATCGCGGTCAGCACTTGCTCAGAGGCGGTGTTCATATTGACAGGAGCGCGCTCCGTTAAGTTCAAGCGAGCTGGTGGTACAACTGTTGAGGTATCGTCGGCGATTGTCTGAGCGCGAGGAGGAGCAATGACTTTATTGTCTTGCCATGCAAAGCAAGTGAGGTCGTCACGAACGTCTGGCCAGAGCGCGTCGGTCACAAAAGGGCTTCCGCCGCTTTGCTTCATAACCATGCCAAGCTCTGACTTCGTTCGGTAGCCAGCTCCAGGACGGCGAGTGCGAACGCGAATGGCGATCGACTCCGCGTCGGCAGCATTGAGCCCGTGAGCAATGAGGAGATTCTTGAGCATGCGTTCGAGACCCACTGTGTCACGTCCGTTCACATAGATCATACTGGCGCAATCAAGGATCTTCAGGCGGTAAGCATCCATGCCGTTGGCATAAGAAGCTCCCAAACGCCCAGACGAGACAAAGGTCGTCGTAGTCGAGAGCGGCCTCCCGTTCGCGTCTTTCTGCTGAAGCCGATACACATTGTCGGACATCGGGAAAGACACCTGAGGAGTCGTCGACAAGCCAAGGAAGGCGCCGGAATAGCGTTGGCGATAAATCCAAGGATCTCCTCCCGCAACGAGAGGTCGCGTATCGTCGTGAGTCTTGGTTTCTGCCACAGATCGCAACTCAGCGATAGCTCGTTCAAGACCAGCTCTCGCAATCATGCGTGCTCGAATTGAGTCGACGTAGTTTCGCGAGGCGCTCTTCTCAAGAGAGACCAGGTTGGCAAAGGTGATAGCAAAGATCGCTAGCAAAGCTAAGATCCCCATGGCTACCAGCAATACCGCCCCCCGGCGACTATCTTTTGAAGGGACTCGTTGTAAATTGAGTTTCTTCATGGCTGTTTCCTTACTCCTCTTTCCCTCTGTGCTCCACCGACAGACACCTGTTCGATAGCTTTGTCACAAACCGAGACCTAATGTCCCAACATTCATGACGTTCTCGACCACCCTCGAATTGCATTTTTCTCAAAGAACTTTATACCTATGCAAAATTCGTCCCGCCTGACAAAAGCGAATCCTAAATCCAAGTACCACAACATCTCTTGGCTGTCGACTCAATTTCAAAATGACAGAAACGTCTCCGAATGGAAACGTTTCTGTGTGACTTTTTCGCCCGGTTGTTTGATTATGAAGTCGCTTCCCAAGTCAGTGTCAGCGTCGAAATCACATCTTCTTGATGCTGCGACCTCGACCAATTCCATAATACTCAAAGCCCAATCCCTCTAACTCACTCGGGCTGAACATGTTTCGTCCATCAATAATGACCGGCTCCTTCAAAGACTCTCTCATCTCATCGAAGCTTGGGACACGGAACTCATCCCACTGGGTCACCACAATCAACGCATCAGCGCCGACCAAGCAATCCTCGCCATTGTCCAAGAGGGACACCGAATCTTCGAGACCCACAAGCTCATCCTTAGCCCGCTCGGTCGCCTTTGGATCATAAGCCTTCACCTTTGCTCCCGCAGCAACCAAAGACTTGATCAAGACCACTGACGGAGCCTCTCGCATGTCGTCCGTCCCAGGCTTGAAGGCCAAACCCCAAATGGCAAAGGTCCGACCCTTCATGTCTGGGAAGCGCTGCTGCACCTTGGCAAAGAGCACCTCTTTCTGACTCTGATTTACTTCTTGGACCGCATTCATAATGCGCAGCTCATAGTTGGCATCTTTGCCTGTCTGAACCAAGGCCTCCACGTCTTTGGGGAAACATGATCCGCCATAACCCGCACCCGGATATAAGAAGTGAGGCCCGATACGAACGTCCGCACGAATTCCACGACGGACCTGCTTGATGTCAACCCCGACACGCTCAGCCAGGTTGGCCATCTCATTTATGAACGAGATCTTCGTCGCCAACATGCAGTTGGCCGCATACTTCGTAAACTCTGCAGAACGATTATCCATCACGATAATCGGCTTATCATTCACGACAAAAGGCTGGTAGAGCGTCTCCATCAAGGCCGCCGCTTTTTCACAACGGGTCCCGATAACCACACGGTCTGGATGATTGAAGTCCTTGACCGCATCGCCTTCTTTTAAGAACTCAGGATTTGAAACAACCTCGAACTCAACGTCTGTCACTCCCGAGATGATCTCACGGACTTTATCCGCCGTCCCCACTGGAACAGTGCTCTTAGTGACGACACTGGTCCAGCCCTTGATCGCCTTTCCAATCAACTCAGCGACCTTGTAAACAGCCGAGAGATCAGCGCGGCCCTCTGCATCTGGCGGAGTCCCCACACAAATGAAGACGACCGTCGCTTCGGCGACCGAGGATGCGAAGTCCGTCGTAAACTTCAGACGGTTCTTATTCTTGTTTCTAAGGACTAACTCGGCAAGCTCAGGCTCGTAGATGGGAATGATGCCCTGATTCAAATTGTCGATGATCCGATCTTGCTTATCGATGCAAGTCACATGGTGTCCCTTATTCGACAAACATGTCCCCGCCACGAGTCCCACGTAACCGGTACCTACCACTGCTATTTTCATGAGTCTTTTAATCCTGCTCTCAACAAGACATGAGAGTTTCTGAGTTTGTGTCTGCTCAAGACAACCTATAGCGCGGGCGTGCGCCACGGAGCCTGAGCCGTTTTATAGGGGAGAATCGATCCACGCTGGCTTCTTCCACCAAACGAGAAATAAAACTCTCCTGTTGAGCATTCTGACTAGGGTTTGACTAGGTCGATCCCCTGAGAAACAAGGTCACTAGCAACCCGCAAAATGGGCCGTAGGTTATCAAATGCAATCACCTTTAGGGCTTCCTCAGGCTCATGCCACTCAACACCAATAATGCCTTCTCGGTTTTTCGGGTGAAAGACCGGATCTTCTTCAGAACATCGCACCAAAAAGAAGGAAACACTTTTCCAAACCGGAATCCCTCCAGGCACTCGATAGACATAATAAACAGAGGGCAAGGAACACACCAAACTCAACGGAGCGTTGATGCCCGTCTCCTCTCGAAGCTCACGTAGCGCCGCTCCGGTGGGAGTCTCCCCTTCTTCAATCTTGCCCTTGGGCAGCTCTAAACGTCCCTGGCAACTCCACGCATCACGACGTCGCTCTCGCTCCCGAGCTTCTGGAGAATAAAGGTCGGAGCGACGTCGAAAACGTCGACTCGATGCGCGACGTTTTTTACGCCTCGCCTTTTCCTCCTCGTTCTGATCGATCTCATCCCGAGGGCGGGTCCGAATGAGTCCAAAGGAGGCATCCTCGCCGCTGCGACGGACCAAAACACATCCCGCCGCCCGCTGGTTACAAAAACCACTATCTTCCGTGCAGAGCACACGTTGAGGCAGAAAACCACTACGAAAGACGCCACGACGCCCGAGGAAAAATCGTACTCCGAGCTTTGAAGCCCTCGATGCATCAACGACAACGACCTCGCGCCCCGACTTACGAGCCTCGGAAACCGCCGCAGACCAATCCGTTAAGAGCTTGAGCAGCTGCCCAGGTCTCGGCTCTAATCCTCCACGCTTTGCGATCCGCTTTTGGTTCTCTGGAGTCACTAAATGGAAAAGCAACTCCGGGGGCTCGACCTCATGAACCGCGCCTTGCATTTTGCGAGCGCGTCCGCTGAGCCTTGGTTGACGTCCAGAACCCGTTTTCTTCTGAGAAACGGGCGCGTTCCGCCCGCTGACAGTTCTTTTCTGACGCCCAGAACTGGCGCGCCCATTCCGCTGCGAAGCCGACGGCAATCGGTCGGAGATCTTGCTCGCTCTTGAACTACTTTTTTGCTTGGAAGGACTTTGATTTGAGCTTGACTGTTTTGCAGCGGCCGCTTCTTGGCGAAGCTGACGGCGGGAGAAGACGCCCTTGACCGAGTGACCATTGAGCGCGCAAATACGCCCCTTCTCCATAGCAAAACGGCGGCTTTGTAATTGCGCGACTTCCGCGAGCTTCGTCTCAGTCCAAAAGCTCTTGAAACGACCACAGCGGTTTAAACGCTCAGCCAGTGTTTCAGCACAGACCCAGCCTCCTTTGGGATCGAGTTCGAGTCCCAATTCTTCTGGATGATGCCTTAAAACATAGGCCAAAAAACGACTCGCTCGGTCGAGTTCCTCCATGAAATCCTTCAATGATAATGATTAAAGAGATCCGCGCGGATTTTGCAAAGATCATACAAAGATACCATTAAAGGGACTCTCGAAAAGGAAAAGTGGAATCCAAAAAAGCCTAAGATTCATCTTCGAGAGCAATCGTCTCCCGTAACTTAGCGGCTCTCTCCTTCATACTTTTTGCCTCACTTCTCTTTCCGACTTTTTTCAGAGCTTTTTGAAATCCCTCTAAGATTGGCAATAGCAACCTCGACTCTTTACCGAGGGTCTTCTCTCCAGTCTTCAACGCCCTTTGAAAAATCTTCTCGGCGCGCTCAAACTTCTTCTGATCAAGCGAAACATCACCAAGCGAGGCATACGCTGTGATCAGGCGAGGATGCCCAGAATCGAAGGTTTTGACGTAGATCTTTAGGGCGCCAAGGTAGTAAAAATAAGCCTTCGGGAGCTCCTTCTTCTTCTGCTGAAAGACCCCGAGAAGAAGCTGGCACTCCGCGCTCTTCCAATGGCTCACTCCCCAGTATTCCTTTCTGCGTATCAGGAGCGCCCGAATCAAAGTCTCGGCTTTGGAGTAGCTTTTCTTGTGAAGATAGACCCGGGCAAGCAGCGCTTGGGCCTCATCTTCAAAGGGATGCCTCTCTCCATATTGCGCCTTGATGCTTTCGTGAAGCTCCTTCGCATCACTCACCTTCAAACTCTTCTCTTGCCTAATGAAGGAGGCCTGAAGCCGCAGGAATTCAATGAAGAAGCGCTCCCGGTATTTCGTCCCAAAGTGTTCAACGAGAATCGTCTCCGCCGACTTACACTGCTTTAGGCTTTCATTGACGCGACCGAGGAGCATGGCGAGCTGAGCCCGTTTAAGAGCGACTCGGGCGACCATGTAATGATTTTTCGTTCGGTAGATCTTCTTGCCGTAGGAGGCCGCCCGATTATAGAAATCCCGCGCTTCGAGGAAGCGACCCTGGCGGCTGCTGAGCTCTCCAAAAGCAAGCAAGCAGCGTTGTCCCAGCTCTTTTTCTCGGAGACCTTCTTCATTCTTCAGGAGACGGAGCGCCCTCTTAAGATGAAGGCTGGCCTTCGCCCAATCGGAGCGACGGGAGCTCGCCAAGCCAAGTAACAGATCGGCCTCAGCGAGGCTTGGATGTTTGTCGCCGTAGCTCGCGTTGATTATTTTTGCAGCGCTCTCCGCCAGGCTCTTCACCT
>JARGOJ010000303.1 GCA_029210225.1 Planctomycetota bacterium | reverse complement strand
GGAGGCGGCTCCGTCCCTTGGATATCTAAAGACACTGTCCCAAGCTGCCCCTGAGTGATCTCCAGAGCCACATCCCGAGCGACATCGTCGATAGACAGCTCTTGAACAGACCGACTCGTCGACAGCGCCAACAGGCTCCTCAACGACCGATCCATACGCTCAATCTGATCCCTGGAAGAACGCGCCAGGTCCTCGCCTTCATCGCCCGCTAACTCCCCGAGTTCCTCCAAGCAGAGACCAAGGATATTAAGAGGATTGCGAAGGCTATGCGCCAATCCTCGGCTCATTTCACCAATCTCCGTGAGATGCTCCCTATCTCTGAGAAGCCTTGTTTCCTTCGTCAGGCGCTCCAGGTCATAAGACATTTTATTGAAGGCCGCCACAGTCGACAAAACCTCTCGATCACCCTTCGCAACCACCTGAGTTCCAAGCTTTCCGTCTCCCAACTCTTTGGCGGCATCCGCGAGCTCTTGAAGGGGTTTACTGACATGGTGGGCAATCCACGCCACAGCCAAGAGACCGATGAGCAAGATAAAAGCCGAGCCATAGAGCCATTGCCGCAAAAAGGCTTGCTGAGCCTCTTTCAGACCCTCCTGAGGAATGGGAATGAAGAGGTTGTTGCCTGAGAAGTAAGCGTTCTTATGAGGATCACCGCTTTTGAGATCGACAATCGTCCCTCCAGCAGGTCTCTCACTCGGTGCCGAAAACCAAACTGACGGAGGAAGCTCGGACGAATTCCAATGTTTGTCATCCGTTACGGGAGGACTGAAGCGAAACTCTTCCTCCTGGTCATTCAGCAAGAAGAGCCGGGCTTTCACGCGCTCATTCTTTGCAGGAAGCGCCAATTGTTTGTCCTTCAAAGCTTTTTGTTTGACCACTAATTCTTTGAGAACCTGTGCTTCTAACTCACGAGTTTTGGCGGCGTCCTTGGGCCCCACTAGAACCTCAATCTCCTCCTCGACAGTGGGGAAGAAGGGCTGTTTCAATCTCACAATTCTCCTGCGCTTCAAGGCCCTAACTGCTTTTGTTGCCTTGCTAGGATCTTTGGTCTTCTTCCCAGATCGAAAGGCCAGAACGAGACGGGGTCCCTTAAGAGTCGCGTTGTTCTTGATCTCTGTAAATTTGTGACGAGTGCTAAAGACTGCTCTGTGAGGAGGATGGACGTCGCGCTCGAAAATGAAATCTTTGGAAGTGGGCGCTGCTCCGAGAGAGACTCGTTGGATGGTGGAATTGGGTGATGTGGACACATCAATATCCCCAAATGCGGATAAAAGAGACTCTCCTACATGAAAGGCAACCTGGCCTGTTCTCTTCTCATATTGCTGAGTGAGAGAGCGAACCAGCCACCACTCAGAAGCCATCATAAGTAGGAGTAGGCCGCCAAAGATGGCGAGGAGACGGAGTCGTAGAGACATAGAGAACGCCCTGCTTGAAGATCGAGTGGGATCATGTGACGTGACAGTTCATAGGCAATTATTATGCCTATCACCGCCAAAATGAACGCGCTTTATTCTAGGAGGCGCCATTCAGGGGCTTGATCGCGGGGCTTCTTGAGAGTTTGTTCGACTGCTCAAGGACGCCTTGCTCCGGAGTTGGCTTCGTCCAGGGCTTTGTTATAGCGGCTAAGAGCCTTGTCGCGAACGTCTTTGTCGGTGAAGTAGTTCGGAGCTCTATCAATCGCCAATTGTAGCGAGCGACGAGCGTCCTTGAATTTCTTTAGCCTTGTGAGCAGGACTCCTTGCTCATAGTACGCCTCCGGATGCTTCTCTTTATCGAGGGCTTCGGTGAATGAGCCTTGAGCATCGTCGAGTTGGCCGAGGGCTGCGTAGGCTCTTCCCCGTTCTAAATAGCCATTGAAGCTGTCTCCTTTGATAGAGAGGAGCTTTGAAAAGTCATCCAAGGCGGCTTGGAATTGCTTTTTCTTCATGAGGATACGGCCGCGGGCGAGGTACTCGTCGGTGGGATTGAGGGAGAGGCTGATGGCGAGGGTAAAGTCGGCGAGGGCTTCGTCGAGTTTTTCACGCTGAGAGTAGAGCAATCCGCGCTCAAAGGCGGCTGTTCCGGCGATCTTGCCTTTCTTGCTCGACTTAAGAATTTCGCTGTAGGCAGCGAGGGCTTTGTCGGGGAGCTTTCGTTTTTTGAGAGCTCTGGCCATTTCGAGGCGGATTTCCTGAGATTCATCGGGGCGGAAGGCATACTTTAGAGCTTTTTCAAACTTGGTGGTCGCGAGGTCAAAATCTTGTTCCTTGCCTTCCCGGGTCGCGAAGCGCCCTTGTTCGAGATAGAGGGTTCGGAACAACTCGGGGAGGTCGATCTTTAAGAATGGATCCTCGACTCGATACTCTTTCACAGCTTCGACTGTGGGGTCTGCGTTGACGGCGGAAGATTGAATAAAGAGCAGGTAATCGCTCAGGTCAGCATCGGAGACCGCAGCGAGGGGTCCTTCGGCGGACAGGCCATAGAGTTCAAAACGGCTCTTCGCCATCTCAATAAACTTGGCTTTATCTGGTGTTTCACGAACTTTGTCGTCGTCGATAAGGAATGCTCGAAGCTCTGGATCGAGGCAAAACAACAACATGGCTAATCGGCCAGCGCGGTTGGTTTCAACCTTTCCCAACAAGAGCCCAGGAAGCTCACTCAGCTCCTTCTCTGCAGCGCTGAGTTCTTCTCTGGAGAGCTTAGGATTATTGCTCATTCTATCCCGAGCTTCGTCGAGGGAGCGTCGGGCTTTGGTGAGGGATTGGTTGATCGCTTGAGTCGTTTTATCCCAGTTCTCTTTTGCGGAGAGGTAGTTTTGGTGGGTTGCTCTTTGAGCGAGGGTGAAAACGAGACCGATACCGCCGACCAGAAGGACCGTGAGGACCCCGGCGATGATCATGACCATTGTCTTATGCTTGCTGGCTTTCTCGCTTAGCTTCTCGATGATCCCTGGGGGTCTCGCGCTGATCTTCTGACCCTTGAGGAAGCGCCCGAGGTCGTCAGCGAGATCCTTCGAGCTTTGGTAGCGTCGCTCTCTTTTTTTGGCCATGGCTTGAAGGCAGATAACTTCAAGGTCTCTGGGCACCGACTTATTCTTTTCGGTCGGCGGGATCGGGTCCTCTTCGAGGATCTTCTGATAGATCTCCATAGCGGTTTCGCCACGGAAGGGGGGCTTGCCGGTGAGGAGTTCGTAGAGGATGACTCCGAGAGCGTAGACGTCGCAGCGAGCATCGATATCGGTGTTGCCGCGGGCTTGCTCTGGGGGCATGTAGTAGGGGGTTCCGACAACGGCGCCGGTGCGGGTCAACATGGATTTCCTGTCGACGTTTTTGGCCAAACCAAAGTCGGTGACCTTGGCGTGATCCTTGCCATCGAAGAGGATGTTCGCAGGTTTTAGGTCGCGGTGAATGATCTTCTTGGAGTGAGCGTGTTCGATAGCGAGGGCCACTTCTTGGACAATGGTCGCGGCTTTAGGGATGGTTGGAAGCTCGCCCCTCTTGATGCGTTCGTCGAGGGCGCCGCCTTCAACAAGGTCCATGGTGTAGTAGTGGAAGCCTTCGTGACAGCCAGCGTCGTGGACACCGACAACGTTAGGATGGTCGAGGTTGTTGGCGGCTTCGGTCTCCTGTTGGAATCGTCGAATTTGTTTCTCGGACGCGTTCTCCCCGCGCTTCATGGCTTTGAGCGCGACGATGCTCTGCCGTCCTTTATGGCGAGCTTTATAGACAATGCCCATGCCTCCACGGGCCACTTCTTCGAGCACTTCAAAGTCGCCGAAATCAAGGCCAATGGACCCATCGGCGAGGGTGATCTGGGGCATTTTTCGGGCCATGGGGTCGTTGTCTTTGAACTTCCCCTTGAGCGCATCGGAGGCCGCCGCGGCGTTGTAGGCAGTCCCCCCGGGGGCTGGGCCGAAGGACCCGGAGTGAGAGACCGCGGAGGTTCCGAAGCCACTGTTTTGGATGGCAGGGTTCGCGGGGTTGACGAAGGCTCGACTCCCAGAGCCTGGGTTATTGGGGCTCGATGCGAAGCCCGCTTGAGGGCTTGAGCCCATCACATTGGGATTTGAAGCAAAGTTGGGATGAGAGCTAGAGCCCATGGCGTTGGGGCTTGAACCGAATCCAGGACGATGCCCTGAGCCCATATTGGCGTATGGATCATTCCCAAGACCGGGTTTGATGCCCGAGCCGGTTTTGTTTTGGAGGTTGGCGAGCTGGTCCACCCGAAGGATGCCTCGTTGGATGAGGCGTTGTCCGAGCGTGATTCCGTGGCCATTGGCGCGGAATTGCTGGACTTCAGTGAAGACCTCGGCCAATTGCTGTTGAGAAACGAGACCGTAGGCGAGGAGTTGTTTTCCTAAGGCTGTGTCGGCGTCTGCGGGGTTCGGTGCTGCCTGCCGAGGACTCTGACGCTGCATCTCGAAGAGTTTGTGGGCGTGTTGTTGATTGAGATAACCGCGTTCGACGAGGAGGGTTCCAATGTGAGTTGGAGTGGGGAGTCCGGCTTGGAGTGCAAAGCATTCACGAACTTGCTCTGAGGTCGCGAGGCGATGCTCCACCACGAGCTTCCCAAATTCAATCTCCTGTGCCGTAGGCATTCAGCGGGTCCTTGGAGCTATTTCGAACAAATTCAATGTAAAAAACGATCTTCAATAACGCGCATTCTAGAAGACGATTGGCTCTGTGTCATCTATATAGGGGATTCGCTTTGAGAAGTCTTTCATCAGCTGGGATGCAATTGCTATCGAGATGGCTTTAAATTCGGTGGGGTGAGGTCAAGGAAGGCGAGGAAAGACCTCGAAACCCATGCCCCCGCGATCGTCGTCTGCTGGCCTGATCGGCTCAATATCAGAAGGTCTAAGAACTCCTTTTCCCAGGACCAATTCCGACCTAGACGGAGAGGACTTTGTATCTCTTAGAATTGCGCATCGGCGCGTCACTTGAAACGAGTTTCCCGCGTCCAAACCCGCGAAAAGCAACCATGGCCGTTTTCAGAGAAACAAAGCAAGACTCGTTTCGCTTTTGCTCATGGCGCTAAACACGGTCTTCTCGCTGAGCCTTCAATCGCCCATGAAAGCGACTCTCCAAGCTCCTCTATGAGCGCAGAGATTCAGGACATCGTTTTCACTTAAATTGGGAAAAGGACGGACAAGGTTCAAAAAGGACCGAGAAAGAGTCGTTTTTTTTCATTTCTGGAGAAAAATCTGCGGCATCAAAAGCCCATTCTTGTCGGCTCTGTTTTCTACAGAAGCGGAGTGACATGAGCCGTTTTTACGCTCGCGAGGATTCCCTGTAAAACCGAGAAAGCCCCGTCTTCGCAGGCGGGGCTGAGGCCTCCAAGAATTCGATGCAAGGCGTGGGTTTGGGCAGAGTGAAGACCTGGACAACTAGTTGTTTTCGAGGCTTTCAGCGAGGACCGGTCCGTCTCCTGAGTAGCGGTGCTCCCAGATAGACATCACGTCGTAGTAGCCCTTCGTTGAGGCTTGGTTGCCATTCACATCTGCGGGGCTTGCAGGGATGGCGAGGAGTGCGTCGGGGTCACTCGCACCGCCTGAAGCTGGGGCCGTTGAGCTGGGCTCTTTGCTTTCAGGAGCTGTTGGAGTAGGTGTTTTTGGAGCGGGCGTCTTCGTTACGGTCTCAGGAGCGCTCTCGACGGCTGCGGGAGCCGCTGTTTTCTTGACGTCTTTATAAAAGGTTTCAACGGTGTCGAGGAAGCCCTCTTCAGGGCAACGAATGGGCGCGACGAAGCAGCCAGTCTCTTTGCGAACAGCATCGAAGGCGACGTGATTGCCGAGGTCTGGGGTGACAATAACGAGGAGCCCGCCGATTTTTTCCAGGGCGAGAACTTTATGCTCTTTGGCGAGGCTTTTCGGGATTTCTGCGACGACTTCTGGGGAGGCTTTAAGGTTTTGAAGTCGGACATTGGGGACCCGAATATTGCGAGCGATGACCTGAATCAAATCGCTTTCTGACGGGAAGTTACAGTTGAGAAGGGCTTTCGCCATTCTTGAGTTGGACCGTTGAGTTTTCTCAAGCTCCGCCTCTAGGATCTCGCGAGTGATCAGGCCGCCTGAGAGAAGAGCCTTGCCTAACTTGAGTTTGCCTTCCGGAATTGCTGAGCTCACGTCAATGATCCTTCACATCTTGTCTTGATGACTTCGAGAAGCCGTTTTGAATTCGCCACTCGCATGCTGGTTTTGTATCAGGCTCTTGACCGGATTGCAAGATTTCAGAGCGAGGCAGGGATGATTTAGAGCAGTCCAAGCACGCTTGAATCACGGACGACTGGGTGATAGCATAACTTGTTAAGGAAAGAGCGAGGGAGTCGGGAACAAAAGGTTCCTCTCTGCACAAGATTTCTCGGAATTCTGTGTGAGCTTCTTGAAGCCGCCTCATCATTCTTTTGTTGTTTTATTGTTTATTCGGGCATTTATTGGCCTTCTTTTGTTCGGGATTTTTTTTTCGACCTGAACCTTGGGGACTAGAGTTCTCCACCTAAAAAGGCAACTCCCATGGCTGGTCTCGACATCAATTTAAAACCTCTCAAAGGAGAGGATAACGCGGCTCTAGCAGAAATGTCTGGAGCCATCGACGGGAACACCGTTCCTAACTTCCAAAACACTTTGGAAGAGATTCAAAAGAAGGGCGTGCAATGCCTGATTTTGGATATGTCGAAAATCAAGTATGTCAATTCGACAGGGCTTGGATCGTTGGTGAAATACGCCGACACATTCAAGAACTCTGGCGGAGGCATGGCGCTTATTAAAGTGCCCGCGAAGGTCAAGATTGTGATTGAGATGCTCGGTCTCAATGCCTTCTTCGACATCTGCGCCGATCTTGATTCGGCTCGCCAAGCGTTATCTGGCGGCCTCCCTGGCAACAAGGAGCCCGATCCACCACCCAAGAAAATCGAAAAGCCAAAAACAAAGAAGAAGATTCCCGGCGGCGCTCCAGCAACCGCGAAAGCCGCTCCTGCCACGACCGCTGCTCCGAAGTCGAGCTTCACAGGCACCGTCAGTTATCCATTCCATATCAACTGCGAGTCCTGTGGCGTCAAGCTTGAGTTCCCGAAGCAAGGCTCATTCAAGTGCCCACGGTGCCACACCGTCGTTCAACTCAACGGTTCTGGCCCCACCTTCTCTAAGCCAGCTGGAACCGCAGCCGTCGCTGTCAGCCTCCCTGCTCGCGCTGAATGTGGTGAAGGTCTCCTCCACCTCGCAACCACCGTCTGTGCAGCCAAACTCGGCGGCCCCGCCCTCGATGCCCTACGACTCTCCGTTCACGAAGTCGTGCAAGTCATCCAAAACTCCATTTACGCCGGCAACCCCGATGGCATGTATCACGTCGCGATCGACCTCAGCAATAACAAGGCTGAGATCCGCATCGCTGATCACGGTGCCTCCGTCGACACGGCACGCCTGCCACTCTATTTCCCAAACGCCACCCGTTATATGGATACTTTTGAATGCGTCGCTCACCCAAAAGGCGGCAACGTCATTCGCATGACCAAAGCGGGCTAAAACAAAACTCAAAGACCTGACTCATTAAGAAGAGCATCGACGGCCACGCGCCCTCGGTGCTTTTTCTATGCAATGTCCTATGGCCCGCTATAAAAGAGACTATAGATCTCAGCAAAAAGGAGCGACGCCCATGGCCCAGTTAAAAATCACCGTCACACTCCTCAACAAAGACAAAAGCCTAGGCCTCATCGCCTTAGAAGGCGACGTGGGCTCTCAAAGAGTTCAAGAATTTCAAAAAAGCCTCGATGCACACCTAGAACAAGGCGTGAAATACCTGATCATTGATATGGAAAAGATCGTCTACTTCAACACCGCCCTTGGAGCCCTCGTCAAGAACGCCAACGACTTTAGAATGGCAGGGGGCGGCATCGCATTGCTAAATGTGCCCTCAAAGATCAACATCGTCCTTGATATGCTTGATCTAGACCGCTTCTTCGCAGCCAATTGCAAAGACCTGGCCACGGCAATAAACGCTCTCCTCCCAGAGGCCACGAAGGAGTAGGCAGCCCCCTCAAGAGCGCCAATCATCCGCCAATATCGCCGCTTAAAAAGAATCTTCAAAACCATTTAGAGCTTTGAGAAATAAGGCGCTCAGGCCATTGCAACAGTCAGAGATCGCTCATTTTCTTGAAGCGATCGGGACCCACTGCTAGCATGAATTCATAAAGAAAGAGGGAGATCTTGGGAACAAATAAGGCTGATATACCTGCGACCATTTATTGCTTGAGAATCGCTGTTTATAGGCGGCTCTAACTCTTCAAGCCCTCAATGGCGCGTTGGGCCACAGCTTTCTTGTTCTGGATAAATTCTTTATCTGAACTTTGGAGACTTTATTTCTCCAAAGAAAGAGGCATCTCCCATGGCTGGTCTACAAATTAAATTCCGTCCGCTCGACAAAGAGAGCGCTATGGCGCTCGCTGAATTGACAGGCGTCATCGACGGACAAACAATCCCTAAATTCCAAAGCACCCTCGACGAATATCAGAAGAAAGGCATAAAACGCCTGATTCTAGATATGTCGAAGATCTCTTACGTCAATTCAACAGGTCTCGGATCACTCGTAAAATACGCCGAAGTCTTCGAGAATGCGGGGGGTGGCCTGGCGCTCTTGAAGCTCCCCGCGAAGGTGCGTATCGTCATTGAAATGCTCGGTCTCAAGAGCTTTTTCTCTGTCTGCGAAACCCTCGAAGAAGCCCAACAAGCTCTCGGCGGAGCGGCCCTCCCCGAACAGGCGCAGCTTGCAGAAGCTGAGGATCAAGAAGTCGTTCAAAAAAACCAATTGGCTTCCTCTGGACCCGTGAGCTACCCGCTCTTCGTCAATTGCAAGTCATGCGCCGTCAAGCTTGAGTTCCATAAAGCCGGCTCCTATAAGTGCCCGCGTTGCCATACAGCGATCCAACTCAATGACAGCAACGGTCCCCACTTCACAAAGCCCACCGGCGACTCCGCGCTCTCACTGAGCCTCCCAGCTCGGA
>JARGOJ010000302.1 GCA_029210225.1 Planctomycetota bacterium | reverse complement strand
CATCGATTCCCGATTGGAGTGGTCTCGGCGCTCTTCAGGTTTGATTCCTAGCCTTACGGAGCGCCAGTTGGAGTTGTTGCTAAAGCACTTTGGCGACAACATTCGGGCCATGGAATATCATCTCTACGAAGTGTTTCAGGGTCTTGAAAAAAATGGCCCGGTGACCTTGGATGCGAGCGCTTTTCCTGACATGAGCGTCTTCGCGGAGCGCGCTCACAATTGATCTTTTTCAGGAGGCCGGGTGTCTTTTTGGGCATTCTGTGAAAAAAAGTGCGATTCAAGCCTCGTCCTCTGCCTTTGTTCTGGCTAAATTCCTATACTTTGCACAGCTTGTATCTGTCGTTTTCGGGACTTGGTGCAGCGAAGTAAAGTCTCAGTCCAGCGAAGCAGTGACGTCCAGCAGAAACGAAAAGGACCACCATGGCGAAGTGTGATTTAAGCATCGAATTCGACGGTAACATTCGAGAATACGCCATCGGAGACATCGTTCGAGGTCGCGTGACAGTCCAGGCCAACTCAAACTGCACATGCAATGGATTGATCCTTACAGGCTTATGGCGCGCCCATGGTCATGGAAACAGGGCTTCTGAGGATTGTCATGAAGAGATTCTCTTTCGCGGTGATTGGACCGCTGGCCAAAAAGAGACCTTTCCTTTCCACTTTGAAGTTCCTCCGGGTCCTCTGAGCTTCCACGGACATTACCTCAACGTCGATTGGTTCGTTGGCGTCACTGCGGATATTCCCTGGGCGTTAGACCCGAGCGCTGAAGAGGATTTTATTGTCTTCCAGGAAAAGGACGACGACACGATCATCGCCCTCGGCGAATTTGGACTGGTCCCAGAGCTCGACAAACACCTGGGCCTCTCCGCGTCATCTGTGGATACTTTTAAGACACATCGCATCGAGGTCGTTAGCAATAGCCAGAGCCTGAGCGGCATGGGACCACTCATTGCCGGCATCGTGCTCGCAGTCGGTTTGCTCTTTAGCTGCATTTTCGGCTCTGTGCTCATCAGTGACTTTGGCCCCTTCGCCTTGCTCTTCGCGGTCTTGCCGCTTGCAATGACGAGTATGGTGGCCTTTTTCCTCGTTCGCAATTTCTTGGCTGAGAAGAAGCTTGGGAAGGTTGAGGTCAAGCTTCAACCCTCCGCGCTCTTTGCTCCTGGGAGGCGAGGAGATTTGGAGGTCAAGTTCTGCCCAACCGCCGCGGCCTCTCTCAATAAAGTAACCGCGAGCCTCAAGGGTCAGGAACGGGTGATCCGAGGTAGCGGCTCAAACCGCACAACTCACACCCATGTCATTTTTGAGGAAGACTTCACGCTCTGCGAAGCCCGCGCCCTATCTGTTGGCGAACCGGTCACGCTTCAAGCCAACTTCAAACTCCCCGACAACGCGCCCATCTCCTTCAAAGCCTCAGACAACTTTTTGGAGTGGACGATCGCCATTCACATTGATATTCCCAGCTGGCCTGATTGGAATGAGAGCCACACCTTCGTCGTGTATCCAGCGGCCATCGTTGACGGTCTCTTTGGCGATTTCGAGGATTACTCCCAGGACAACATCAAAGACATCATGGGGAGTTCAAAGCCAGCGGAAAGCGCTCAAGCATCCACTGCAAGTCCAGACGCGCTCGCCATGGCTCCAATTGTGGCGGTTTCCTCCCCGGAAGTGGAAACAAGCGCAAGCAGCGACGCGTCTCTTGCTTCGGTCTTGGAAGAGCTGAAGAACGCGAGCTTCACGAGTGACCGAGAGAAGATCTATGGTCAACATGAATCGACGTCCTTCTCCTTCGATCTCAAGGTTGAGCGGGTTTCGGAAACTTCGGGCATGGATGCTCTCGCCGGTCGCAGTGGCGGACAGACGGTTGTGGGGCAGCCTGTGGGTCTCGAGGGAGTGACGGTCGCGGTCCAGTTTGACGCGTCCCTCAACGAAGAGACCAAAAGTTTACAAGAGGGCGATGAATTAGCGGTCGCCGCTTTGATTCAAGGGTGGAATGCGCTTGAACGTCAGGCCCTGCTCTCCGCGCAAATATAGAGAGGCACAAATCGGCCTTAGATTCGTCTCACGCTTGTGGCAGCGTTTGACTTTTCCTCAAGAGAATATGGCGGCTGTCAATTTCTCATGAGCGAGGTCCTTCATGGCTAAGTGCGACATCTCCATTGCTCTTGATAAGAAGTCGAACTATTTCGCTGTCGGTGAGCGAATTAGAGGGCGGGTCCTCGTCAGAGTCAACTCCGACTGTGTCTGTCAGGGCCTGGTGCTTCGCCTGCTTTGGGAGATCGGGATATGCCATGACAACGATACCGTGCTCCGCTTTCATCTCTTCCGAGGCCGTTGGAAAGCTGGGCAAAAAGTTGCTTTTCCCTTTGAGTTTGAAGCCCCAGCCGGGCCCCTTAGCCATGAAGGGGTGCTGCTGAACTTGCAATGGCGCATCACCGCTACGGCCGATATCCCCATGACCATCAATATCCAGACGAGCACCGATATCTTTTTAACTCTGCCTCCTGAAGACGATACAGTTGTGTCTCAGGGGGACGATGACAAGCTAAGAAACCTCGGCCACTACGTTGGGGTTCGGGCCTCCGAGTTAAATGCCCCCGAAGCGAATAATCCTGAGCTATTTCCGTACAAAGAAGAGCTAAAAACTTACGGTCCCCTTTTTGTGCTTGGTCTCATCGTTCTTGGGCTCATATTTTCGTTCACTCCATGGGACGATGGAGCGGTCGCTATGTTCATGGTCGTCGCTCTCTTCCTCGTCCTGGCGGGAGTGGCGAGCGCTACGTTCGATGCTTGGGGAGCCATTGTTCGATTCCTTTCTGGAGGCAAGTTTGGCAGCGTATCGCTGTCCTTTGGTCCGTCGGAGTTTTTAGCTCCGGGGCTGCCCTCAGAGCTGAAACTGGAATTCTGCCCGAAGCGAGCAATCACCGTTAAAAGCGCGAGGGCGACTCTTCGCTGCGAAGAGATTGTCTACAAGACCCACGCAGGTCGCCATGAACAAAGACAACTCAAACACGTTGTTTACGAGGGTGACATCACAATCTGCGAGGACCAATCTTTTGAGGCGGGGGATCCAGTAGAGTTGGTGAAGAGTTTTCAGCTCCCCTCAGAGACTCCAACCACGTTCTTTGTACCCGAGGCCCAAGTTATGTGGATGCTTGAGCTTGTCATTGAAACAGAGCGAGGCTTGCCTTGGCGTGAAGCGCGACCGGTGATTGTCTATCCAAGTTCCGTCGTGAATGGACTCTGCGCCGCGAAGGCGCCTCCAGCCAAGGTGATAAAGGCTCAGTCAGCAGTCTCTGCTGCTCCAGATCCGCTTCACGTCGCTTTGAAAAAATTAAAAATCGCTGCAGACTCTGGGAATCGGGAACAGATTCGAGAGGCCCTTGCTTTGTCGCAGTTCTCATTTGAATTGAAGGTGGAGAAAGTCGTCGATACACCACAGGACGCGGCACTTCCTGGGAGGGATGGAGGACAGACAGTGCTGGGGAAACCGATTGGATTGCCGAAGGAAACAGTCGCGGTGCAGTTCGATTCGTCTTTTAATGAAGAGACGCAGACTTTGAGGACCGGGGATGAGCTTGTCGTGGAGGGATTCTTGCAGGGGTGGAACTCTCGTGAGAAACAGCCTCTATTTGCAGCGCAGGCTTGAACGGCTTTCTGCTTTTCTTAGCCCTCTGAGATGTCGACCCGCGTGGCTTCGAGGCCCATAAGCTTGTTGCAGGCGACCTTGGCTGCGGCTTGTTGGGCGCCTTTTTTGGTGGTGCCTTGTCCGTGTCCGAGGGGGTTTTCGTTGATATAAACGGTGACCGCGAAGTTGGGGCAATGGTCTGGGCCGGATGCGTCTTCGAGAACATAGCTGGGAATTGTGCTGAAGTGCTTCTGAGTATATTGCTGGAGGCGGCTTTTCCAGTTGTAGTCTTGGAGGTTGTTGAAGGTCTTGCTCATTGCGTCATTGAGTTCATGGAGAATCCAGGAGCGCGCAGCTTCGATGCCTCCGTCCAGGTAGATCGCGCCAATGATGGCTTCAAAGAGGTCAGCGCACATCGATTGCGAAACCGCATTATTTTTCTGAAGCCCGCGACTGATAATCAAAAAGCGATCGAGTTTGAGCCTACGAATCTGCGCGCCGATGGTTTTGGAGGAAACCAGAACGGATTTGAGGCGGGTGAGAACACCCTCGGAAGAGCCTTCAAAGTTCCGAAACAAGTGATCGGTGACGACCAAGCCAAGAATAGCGTCTCCGAGAAATTCGAGGCGCTCGTTGGATGGTTGGGTGTCGGACTTGGCGGAGGAATGGGTCAGGGCGCGGAGGAGAAGCTTTGGGTTCTCAAATTGAAATTGAAGGGTGTCCTCGACCGCTTTGAGCCGGATGGCATCATCACCTAAACCTTGAGTATCAGAGGACTCAAGGTTTCTATCTGTCATGTTTTCCGATTCCGAAGAGGGAGGATCAGCGGGGCAATCAAGCTCTGCTTTGGCGCTCTTCAGCTCGGTGGGCTCGTTCCCGGACGTCATTGTATTTCTCAAGCACGTGTTCCACGGTCACGGCTTCTTCTTCATAGTCGTTTGGAATAAGGTCGAGGCTTTCGTTGACACGCATGGCAATGCTGACAAGGAGTTCGTCGAGAGCTTTGACACGATCACGGTTGACGAATAGGTGGAGCAATTCGCAGCCGCGTTCCATGAGGTAGTTGGCGTATTTGTTAGCGGCTCGTCGGGCGCGCTCCCGGTTTCTATCGCTGTCGACGCCTCGGGCCCGCTCTTCGGGGCGGAGGAAGAGGATGCGCTCTTCAGACTTGGTGAGCCCTGTGGTTGTTGGGAGGAAGAGGTCGAGGAGGTAGCCTTTAGGGTTGGTTTCGGCGATGGCAAAACCAACCTGAGTGAGCTTTTCAAGGGTGTTGACAAAGATCTGTGCGGGACCGATGTCGTAGCGCTCGGCGAGGGCGAGTACTGTCGCGTTCTTCATGAAGGCTTCGTCTGTGGTTGTCACAACCCAGTTCTTACCTACTTCGGTGAAGATCTTCTCTTTGTTGTCGACCACTTCGCCGGTGACGGCATCAATGATGTCAAGTTTGTGGCTTAGGATTTGGGAGGCGCTCTCTTTGAAGAGCTCATTATGACTGGCTCTTAGGGCGCCAAAACGCTCTTCAAATTCGCGAATAAGCAGGCGTGAGAGTTCGAGCCAGAGCCTCCAATGGGGAGAGTCGTCGTCTTTGGTCTCTTCATAGACGGTGAATTCTTCGCGGAGCTCGGGATAGCGCCCAAAATATTCGTTGCGGACCTCTTCGTTGTCGTCGAGGGACGAAATTCGGAGGATTTCCTCGTTCATATGGCGCTGAAATTCGAGGCCCTCTTTGATAGATGGGAGCACGGCTTCAGCTTTGTGAAGGCCCTTGGGCAAGCGATGCGGAAGATGCATGAAGGATCGGCCGTCATGCTCGATGATTTCAACGAGCCCTGCTTCTTTGAGATTCGGAATTTCTTGCTCGAAGAGCGCGTTAGCCTCGGCGCCATGGGCTTCTTCCAAGGCGGCTTGGTCGAACTCCTTCCTCTGTTCGTAGTAATTACTGAGCTGAAGGTAGAGTTTTATTGCGTCCCCGGTCAGCTTGTTGGTCCATGTGTTGACCCAGTCATCGGCGAGCGTCACGGAGGCTGGGGGGCGTGGAATAGGGGCATCTGCGCCAAGGAGGCGTCGAAGACCGTCGGACATGGAAGAGTTGGGAGACATAGACATCCTCAAAAAGCGTTCGAGACGATTAGGAGAATTCTAGCAAAGCCATGACTCCTTGCAAAAGACTCCGGCCACGATGGTTCTCAGAAAGGATGGGCAGTGAAAGATTTAGGAGCTCGGCGAAATCATCAACAATTTAAGCGGATCTGGTTGTGGAAATGCGTGACTTAAAGAATAATGAATATGGTTGACTAGATTAAGATAGACGGACGGTTATCCTAGTTTTGATAGCCAACACACATGATCAACTTTTGGGCAAAGTTCTTTTAGAACGCGGTGTGGTCGCTGAAGGCGATTTGCGGCGGTTGTACGCAGAATCTGGCCATCACCAAAGCAACGGTCATTCCGTGTCCCTCGGACAACTCCTCCTCCACAACAGACTCCTCGATCCTCACTACTTCCAAAATTTAGAGCAGGAAATCGCCCAGGTCGGCCGATCTTGTGGTCGCTGTCAGCAAGTCTTTATGAAGGCTCCGACCGCTCCAGAATACTGCCCTGCCTGTCAGTTGCCGATCGCAAGAGTCGCTTCGAATCTAAGTCAAAACTCACCGAATCCCATTCATAACCCAAGCCCCTCGCTGTTCCAGAGCGCGTATTCGCCTCCACCGAGTGGTTCCTTCCACAGCCCAGCCTACTCACCAACTGGGGCCCCAATGGGCCAGCACATGTCTGGCTCATTCAATATGAATCAAGCCAGCGGCGTCCTGCCGGCGATGATGAACCAGCCAAGCGGCGCGATCCCGGCCGCGATTCCCGTTCCAGGAATGAGTCCTCAACAAGCGGCGATGCTCTCCGGTAAATTTCGCATGCCGCTCAATGGAATGGCCGCAGCGGAGACTAAGAGCGGAAGCTCTCTACCCCCAGCAACCCGGCCTGACTCAAGGCCAGAAGGAGGGCCGAATTTCGGCGACCAGCTGTCTAGCGGCTCGCGCTTTTGTGGTCATGAGATCCTCAGCGAGCTTGGTCGCGGCGGCATGGGTGTTGTCTACAAGGCGAAGAGCGATAAAACCGGCGAAATTGTTGCCCTCAAGGTCTTACTCGCTGGAGAATTTGCCAGCAAAAAGGTCGTGAAGCGCTTCAAAGATGAGATCGCTGTTCTCTCAAACCTCGACCACCCCCATATCATTCCCATTCGAGAAAGCGGCGCGGAGAAAGGAGTGAACTTCTTCACGATGGCGTTCGTGGAAGGTTGTGGCCTCGATAGTCTTATCAAAGAGCGCAAAGTGTCCATGCGTCGAGGCTTGGAGATTGTTGCAACGGTTTGTGAAGCCATCCATCAAGCTCACGAGATCGATATTGTTCACCGCGATTTGAAGCCGGGGAACATCATGGTCGACAAAGACGGTGTGCCGTACGTCATGGACTTTGGCTTGGCGAAAGACCTTGAAGCCAATCACAGCATGACTCGGAGCGGAGTGCCGATTGGAACTCCTTATTATATGCCTCCCGAGCAAGCCCGAGGTGACCACAAAAACATTGACGAGCGCGCCGATATCTATGCCCTGGGCGCGGTGCTCTACGAGATCATCACCCATCGCGTGCCCTTCAAAGCATCAACAACCACCGAGTTGATGCGCATGATCATCGAAGAAGACCCGACTCCGCCGCGCCAGCTACGGCCCCATTGCACCCCGGAGTATGAAGCGATTACGTTGAAGGCCCTCTCCAAGGACATGGACGACCGCTACGACAGCGCTCTCGACATGGCGGATGATATCTCTGCGGCCCTGGCCGGACGTCCCATCCAGGCCAGCACCGGAGGGATTAGCCTCAAGATAAAGCGCTTTGTGAAGAAGAACAAAAAAGCTGTCATGATCTGCCTCGGGGTCGTTTTCCTCGCGGGCTTGATAGGGTTCTTCGTTTACAACCAACACCAGAATCAGCTGATCGCCGACCGAGAGAAAGAGAAGCTGAGGCTCGCTGAGGAGAAGGCGAAGAAAGACGCGGCGTTGCTCAAAAAAGAGCGGGAAGCGCAAGCCGCGAAAGACGAGGCCGATCAAAAACGTCGTGATGAGCTTCAGAAGCAACGAGTGAAAGACGCTAAGTTGCTCGCTGACACGAATGAGATTCGCTCCCGTGTGAGTAAGAACTTAGAGCGTGCCCGCGCATCTAAAGAGGTCCCTGATTGGCGTAAACACAGCTTTACAGCGCTCCGTGACCTTAACGATTTATTCGAAAAAGTCGCGGAGAAAGGGGCCGCCCGAGACTACTATCAACGGGCTCAGATTCATCAATCTCTCGGGAACTTCAAAGCGGCGCTCGCGGACTACAAACAGGCAGCCTCTCACCCCTCCCACACAGCACGTGGGCAATTCTCATACGGCTTTCTAAAATATCTTCTGACTCACGATGCTAGCGGTGCCTGTGAAGAGCTTGACAAGGCTATTCCAAGCCCAAAGAACGATTCCAATACCATCCGTGAGATCGAACGAGAAGCGGCGGGCCTGGCCACGGCATACAGTGGTTTCCTGCGCGACCCAAGCTCGGTGACGGAAGCTTTACGGTCGCTTCCCATGACCGGAAACTTCCTCGCAAACTCCTACCTCCGCTCTGAGTTCCACCTCTACCTCGCTTCTCAAAACCGCAGCAAGAGCGAGGTGCTGTCGGCCCTGGAAGCTGTGAATAAAGGCAGGCGTTTCGATAGCTTTGACTACTTCATCATCGTGCAGGCTTGCATCGTGGAAACGCGCTTAAGGCAGGGCGTATGGGATAGACCATCTCAAATCAAGTTTGAAAATCGATTGAAGATCGCCGAGATGATTAACCCCCAATTGCCCGACGTCTATCAGGTGCGTGCAGTTTATCTCGCCTCCCTGAAACGGAAAACGGATGCCTTGATGGCGATTCAAAAAGCCATCACCAAAGCGAGCGGTAAAGACATTGTGCGGGACCAACTCAGGAAGCTTCGTACTGATCTTGAACGGGCGCTCCGCAATGTCAGCGATAGGCTTCCTGAGGAAAAACCTGTTCCGCCAAAAACGACGGCGGGTAAATTCAAGCTTGAAAAAGAAGTGCCCATTTTTGAGCCCGATAGAGTGTTGACGGAAGACGAATTCACGCCCAAAACTCTGTCCGTCATCGTCCCAATGTTCTCACCGATCTTGAAAATCAAGGACAACGCTCCTATCTGGAACTCGGCGACCAAAGGCTTCAAAGATAAGAAGTATAGCTTGGCTGTTGAGCGGCTCAAATTGATCCTCAAGACGGAACCAAATAACTTTAAGGTGAGAGTTTTCCTGGCATATGTCTTGCTTGAAC
>JARGOJ010000301.1 GCA_029210225.1 Planctomycetota bacterium | reverse complement strand
GCGAGGAGCGAGGTCACGTAGTGACGCGAAGCAGCCTTTTGATTCGCCAGGGTAAGTTGAAGGGACGGCACGTCCCTCAAATAGATAGAAGGTTCAAGCCACTCCAAAGCCCAACCGGTTTCATTCAGACCCAGCTGTGTGTCCGCCTTCGAGTTTCGGAATGTTAACCTTTTGCTCGGACAGAACTTATTATGACAATCAATGAATCAGATCCCCTTGAAGTCTTGAGGGCCATTATGGAGGACTGGCCAAGGGATTATCGTATGGATGATCCATTGACTGAGATTGAAGAATCATTGTCCGATCAGTTCGAAAAACTCAGTGCACCAGTTGCTTTGGTTGCGGCATCAATCCAACTGGGGGAGCCTTGCGTGTCCTGTGATCATACTGGTTGGGGAATTTGTCCGGACTTGTGAGAGAAATAAATGGATGCCAATCATGACTGGAGTGGGAGTGTTGATGGGTCTGTCCAAAAACGTCGGCCTGGGATGTGTTCTGGGTCCCGGTCACTTTGGTAAACTCAGTTTCGGGAACTCGAATTGAGCTATTGAGGTCACAGTGTTTGGAGCAACGTTCGGCGGATTGGGTCTGTTTCTTTTTGGCATGATCGTTCTAACGGACGCCCTGAAGGCCTTGGCTGGTGATTCTCTAAAAACATTCCTAAACCGTTTTACAGGTGGGGCGTTGTCTTCGATGGCGACGGGCTGTGCTGCCACAACCGTCTTGCAATCCTCAAGTGCGACGACCCTCGCGACCATCGGGTTCGTCAGCGCGGGGTTGCTAAATCTCTCCCAAGCGATAGCTATCATTTTAGGCGCCAATCTCGGCACGACCAGTACTGGCTGGATTGTGGCGACCCTTGGTTTGAAGCTGAGTATAAGTAAGTTGGCGTTACCGCTCATCGGATTCGGGGCGATCGCGAAGCTCATGTTCCGGGGCCGAATTGCGCAGATCGGTGTGGCGCTGGCTGGCTTTGGGCTCATCTTTGTGGGCATCGACACCATGCAACTGGGAATGGAAGGACTCTCAAAGAGCTTCAATCCAGCGAGCTTTCCTGGTGGCTCTTTTTTCGGGCGCATGCTGCTCGTTCTCATCGGTGTACTGATGACTGTTGTCATGCAGTCTTCAAGCGCTGCCCTCGCGGCCACTTTGACCGCCTTGTATGCCGGAACCCTAGACCTCGATCAGTCTGTGGCATTGGTCGTTGGGCAAAACATCGGAACCACGGTCACCGCTGGCTTTGCATGCATTGGTGTGTCTGTGCCCGCGAAGAGAGCGGCGCTTGCACACGTGCTTTTCAATCTTCTGACGGGCTTCGTCATATTTTTGGCGTTGCCGTGGATCGTCCCCTCTGTAACTTGGGTTTGCAGCGCTCTGTCTCTTGATGATGGGGCCAGTCAGTTGGCCTTCTTCCACACGGGTTTCAATCTCTTTGGTGTGATCTTCTTCTTGCCGTTGATTGGGAGGCTAGAGGAGCTTGTTGTTCGAATGATTCCTGACCGAGGTCCGTCTCTGACCCGTCACCTTGGTCCCCTGGTGGCGCGTACCGGTTCGGTGGCCCTGGAGGCTGCCCTTCGGACCATCTGCGAGATCGGCGTCGAAACGCTCAAAGCGCTTCGCCTTGTCTTGAGTGGAGAAGAGATTGAGAGCGCAGAAGCGGCCTTGCTGGCCGCGTCCGAAGCCGTGGAAAAAACGCGGCAGTTCCTCGCGCTTGTTGAAGAGAACCCAGAGTCTGAAGCCAGCGATTACACTCAGCACCTGCGGCTGCTTCACAGCCTCGACCATCTCGACCGGTTGATCGAAGCTTGCAGTGAGCGTAACCGGGCTGTGGAGTTAGGTTCGTCCACTGAAGTCGCTCGCGTCATGGTGTTATTGACCGCGTCCATTGACGCCGTGAGCGCCGATCCTGACAGGCCAGGGCTTGCCGAGTCATTAAAAGAAAACTCCCAGGCTGTTGCCAAGCTTCGGCGAAAGGAGCGTGGGCATTTACTTTCGGAAGCAGCGCAACATCGATTGCCGCCAAAGCTCCTTTCAGACCTGCTGGAAGTCACTCGCTGGGTCGATCGCGTCGCTTTTCACCTCTGGCGTGCCTTTCATCACCTCAACCAGGGTGACCAGGCTCTCGAGAGCGGGGACGACCTTTGACGACTCCTTCTCGCTCGTCTTGGCAAGTTGTCGAAAAGGAGTCGCGGCCAATGAATGGGGGCGGCTGCGGGTGAGGAAGAGGAATCTAGCAGCGCCCGCCTTTAAAATTTACGCGGGTGGGAAACTATCCGCGTATATTTTTGCTGACTGATCAAGCGCTTGTGGTCGATTGCTCTTTGACGGTTTCTGGCTGAATTTCAGAGGTCCGCTTCATCAGCATTGGGGTGTGACAATGACGAAGGACGTGCTCTGCGACCGAGCCCATCTTCCAACGATCAAAGCGATCCCGTCCATGGGTTGAAATCATGACCAAATCGATGTCTTCTTTTTCGATCACGTCAAGAATGACTTGAGCTGGATCACCGAGCAAGACCCTTGGCTCGACAGTGACTCCAGTTTTTGCAAAACCTTCGAGCACATCTTTTAGGCTCTTCTCAAAGGGGGAGGCTTCATTGACAGCTTGATCATCGGCTTTGACGTGGAGCATGATCAGCTCCGCAGCGTTGAATTTCGCAATATGTTGAGCCATCGGAATGATAGAATTGGCGAATTCTGAGCCGTCGGTTGGAAACAAGATTTTCTTGACCGGGCTCACTTGATTGGGCTGCTCGGATAGTGAAGGGTGTAGAAGCAGAAGCGGGACATGACATTGCCTTAAGACGTTTTCTGCAATGCTTCCCCAGTACATTCGCGAGATTCCTGAGCGTCCATGAGTGGCCATGGCGACGAGATCGAATTGATCGGTCTTCAGCCTATTTAGAATCCTATCAACAGGCTCTCCCATGACAACCTTCTTAGTGACGATGCACTGCTCGGTCTGAAGAGCTTTTTGGAGGGTGTCGAGTTTCTTTTCAGCGTGCTTGATGCGTAATTGAAGCGGTGTGTTGTTCGTGACATCCGGGGATACAGCAGTAAACAATTCGACCTTTATCTCGGTGCCCGTTTGTATTTTTTTGAGTGACTTGAGTATGCGATCCGAAATCTCGGAGCTGTCAATCGGTACGAGGATATTTGTAAACATATTGGCGCCTTCCCAAATGAGGTTGTCTATGGTGAATTTCTAGCAATTTGAGGGCCAATTGTTTTTTAGCTGTTTGGCAGCTCTTCAGTGCGGTGGTACCAGGCGCTCCGATTGGAATTGGGTGAGATCCTTTGCCTATCTATGAAAGTATCTTCAGTCGCGGTTCAATTGACAGGGAATTCCAGCTTGATCACACGACCAGCTTTCTTTGCGTCAGTTTCATAGACATTGAGCTTGACGAAGCTCGGCTGGATTTCAGCGAGGCCAAAGGGAATCTCTTCCTCGTCTTCATCGGTGAATCGATCCCCGATGGAGTAGGCGTTGCCAGAGATAATCGCAATGCGTTTCTTTTGATTGCCGAGGGTGGCTTGGAGCTGGAGACTGTACTTCCGGCCATCGACTGTGAATACTTTCGAGGACCCGGGCTTACGAGTCGGGGTGCTTTGCTTCGTTCTATGAGGGTGAACGGTGAGAACCCCAGCGCGTTCTTCCAATTGCAAGAACATCGTATAGGAGCTTGCTTGGAGAGCGGCGAGGGCAGAAACATCATTGAAGTCTCCGAAGAAACGGCTAGAGAGCGTCGTTTGGCTGATAATGTTCTTCCCCATGATGTTCCCGAGTGCTTGAATCCAAACGGACGTGGGGGCGTTTTTAGCGTGAAAGAAATTGTCTTTGACTGGCAGCAGCACATATTGACGTCCAGTGTCTAGTATCTCTCGCTGGCTCTTATTTGCGATAAATTTGAGGGCCGCTGTCCAAGGCACCTCCTTAATCTTTACATTGTATTTCTTGTCTGATCGATCTTTGACAACGATTGGTTTATCACTCAGGGTTGACAGGTCTCTTGCGATTTCAGTGAGGGTCGCTGTCTTATAGAGGCTTATTGTTTTACCCACTGGGTCCTTTGTCTTTTGACCAAACTCTGTACCCCAGCGCTTTTTGAAGGGAGTTCTAGAAACGATGATGATGCTCTTATTTTGCTGAGCAAAGAGTCCATTGACTTGGACGATGGCTCCGAGGGCAATATCCCAGCGAGTCTCCTTAAAGTCCACAGCGACGCTACCGGTGACGTTGTTATCAATCAGGACATTCTTTCCAGAATAGGCAGCGAGCAGCTGGAGAACGGTTCGAATGTTGGCCTGGTGGAATTGAAGGGTCACTTTTGGGGGCTGGGTGAGCATAAGGATGTTTGAGCTGGGTTCTTCAATCTCGCAATGAGCCATTTTTGCAATGAGATTGAGGGCTTGTCTCCATGGGATTGCTCGAAGTTTGACGGTGACTCTCTCGCTAATGCCGGGGTCGACTAAAATATTGTGATTTGCTTTTTTGGCTATCTCCTCAACGACATCATTTAAGTCCATTTTCATCACTTCGATGTCAATTTTGCTGTCGTTGGCTTCTCTGGTCTTCATGGGACCATTGACGAGGCTTTTCATACTTGGTGGGTCGTCGAAGACAGTGATCTCCACCGGTTGCTTCGCTTTCTTTTCAGCCATCTGCAGGGCTTTGGCTTGATCCTCCGCCACCTTTCTGGCCATGAGCGCCTGGTCTTTGGCTGCATGGTAGCGATTGACGCCCAAGCCTGCGGCCAGACCGACAACGAGAATAGGAGCGCCAATAGCGAGCCCTATGAGCCCGATGTGAGAACGCTTTCGCACGCTCTTCTTGACAGGAGCTTGATTTAACTGAGGCTTGACGGTGTGGGTCTCTTCGCAGCCCATACTCGTGCAGCGACCATAAGTCCTGAAGCAATCGTTGTGGTGAGGGGAGAGGCAAGAGGCGCAGTAGCAAGCTTCAGAACGAGGGAGGGGACCGTGGCAGTAGGAGCATGAGAGGGCAATGACAAGGTTGTTGCCAGCGGGTTTCTCGGTGAAGAGAGGAGGATATTTCTTGGCGTTTTGAATGTCCGACTGAATTCCCTCCCAGATCGATCCGAGGCTTACCTGGTCGTCGTCGGGACACTCTAGGGCTTTGTAAGCATCATCGAGCAGGGTGGATTGCTTTTGGCAGGGTTGGCAGTCTTTAAGATGATTATTCAATTCAGACTCTTCTTGTTTTGAGAGTAAATCGACATTTTTGATAGTGAGGCTGTTTTTAGTGTTTTGACAGTTCATAATTCAGGCATCCTTCCCTAATCCATGGCGTTCAAGTTCTCTTTCAAAGAGCACAGCAGCAGTGTGGAGCCGATTGCGTGTGGTTCGCTCTGTGCAATCGAGGATCACCGAGAGCTCTTTGAGCTTGAGTCCATTCATATGCCTAAGGGTTAAAATGGATCGGTATTCAGGGGCGAGAGATTGAAGAGATTGAATAACAATGGATTGAATCTCACGCTTCTCCGGGTTGATCTGGGGGTCTATAAGAGAATCTAGTTGCGGGCTCGTCTTGCTCTTCTTTCTTTGAGCGAGGGCTTTGAGCGCGACGTGGTGTGTGATTTTTAAGAGATAGGGGCGGAGAGGATGTCCCGATTTAAAATTGTCGAAACTTTGGTAAAGCCTGACAAAGGTTTGAATCGACCACGATACGCTTGGCGTAGCGGAGGACCTCGGGGGCGTGTTCTTGGTAGAGGAATTCAAAGGCTTGATTCTTTGAATCGTCCCCGGTCTGGCAAGATTGAAGGGCTTTCTCTTCAGTCCATTCCATAGTCGTCGGTCGATCTATCATAAATTCGAAGGCTCCAAGGTGGGGGGAGCGAATCTCCCTGTTTCTAGCACTATCCTTGGGGCCGGAGAAAACGGAAAAAAAAGATCAGAAAAAAAGGAGCCTCGGTCAGGCCTTTCTTCTTGAGAAGCTCAGTCATTGAGAGTGGAACCGAGGCTATGACCGCTTTTGAGGGGATTGGACGAAGACCCAGCGCGCTGAGACTTTTAGGCCAGACTTCCTGGCTTAGTCTTAAGGGAGCATGACTTTGACGGTTCGGCTGGGCTTTTTGGAACCCTTGTCATATATGCTGAGGGTGACGACTCCTGGCTTGATCGCTGTGACTCGAATTGGGATCTCTTGGTCATCAGCATCCCGCAGTCGATCTTTGACGCGGTAGATCTCACCTGAGATCATCGTGAATTTTTGGGATTGATTTCCAAGAGTGGCTTGAAGCAGGACATTGTATTTCTTGCCCTCGATAATGACCTCTGTTGATTGACCGAGATTCTTTTTAGGGAAGATTTGCTCTTTGCTAGGAGAGTGGATTGTGAGAATGCCGTTCTTGTCTTCCACTGTCAAATGCAAGCTGTGGGCGGTCGCCTCCAAGGCGCTTTGCGCCGAGACTTTATAGAAGCTTCCTGTGAAATGACGGGAGACGTTTATTTTGTTCATCGAGTCTTTGTTCGCTAAAAACGCTAACGCACTCAGCCAGACAGACGCGGGGGCCTCGTGCGCCTGGAAGAAGTTCTTTCCTATGGGAAGAAGCGTGTAACCATTTTCGCCTTCTATCAGTTCTGTTTGGCTCAGTTTTTCAATCTGTTTGACGGCGACGCGCCAGGGCAGGGTGCGGAAGCTCACAGTGAACTTCTTATCAGTCGCTCCAGAGACATGAATAGGTTTGTCGCTGACCTTGGAGAGATCATTGGCCAGCTCAGTGAGGGTCCCGGTCTTATTAAGAGTCAGTGTTTTGCTTTCAGGCAGCGCTGTCTGTTGACCAGGCTCTCTTCCCCAGGGTGTTTTAAAGGGTGCTTTGGAGAGGATCATGATTCCTTTGTTTTGCTGCACGTGGAACTTGCATGTCTTGGCGAGGGCAGCGACAGCGACATCCCAGCGGACACCTATAATACTCAGAGTCACAGCGCCAACAATGTTTTGGTCAACGACGATGCTTTTTCCAGCATAAACCGCGATGAGCTGGAGCACAGTGTGAATATTGGCCTGATTAAACTCGACGGTCACTCTCGGAGCTTGAGTCAGAATGAGGACATCGGGGAGGAGAGCTTCAATTTCACAATCGGTCAACTTTGCGATGACTTTGAGGGCTTTGCGCCCGGTGATATCTTGCAGCTTGACGGTGACTGTTTCTGCGACGCCTGAATCGACGAGGACATTGAGCTCGGATTTTTCAGAGATGATATTGGCGACGTCTTGGATGTCCATTTCGATGGCCTGTAAATCGAATCGCTTCTCCTTTGTTTTCAGTTGAGCTTTATGTCTGGCGAGAGCTACTTGGTAGGCCTGTTTCTTTTCTCTTTGGAATTGACGAATAAGGGCGCGGCGTTCAGCCTCAAGCTTTTTGACGAGGGCGCGCTGTCTTGATTCTTCGGCTTGATTCTTGAACAAGGACTCTTTGGAGCGAGCGTCCATGCTCTGATAGCGGGCATCGTTGATAAGGCTGACTAAGACCGCTGTTCCCAATGGAACGACCAGGGCGAGGACGATTAACATTGGGCCAAAGCGCTGGAGCTTGTTCTGTTCAGCCGATTCCATATTTGTTGCTCGATCTACCATGAATTCCGTGGCTACAATATCGTGGGGGAATTGAAGCTCTTTGTTTCTAGCACGATTCCCTGTGGCGGTTAAAACGGAAAAGTTCAGAAAAATCAGAGTCTTGGCCTGTGACTTTTGTCTAAAGTCTTTCAAATAGGTTCCCGTAGGCTCATTGTGCTTGTTCACTCACGAAGATATGGAAGCGACTTACTTATGAAGAAATCACTTGTGCTGGGCCTTGCCCTAACACTGCTCTCGTTTCATTCATACGCTGAAGCCGATGAACGAGATGGCCTGGTGGGGAATTGGCTTGGGACTCTCAATGTTCAAGGGACCAAGCTTCGAATCGCTCTCAATGTTGAAAAGAAAGGAGCCGGTTTTAAGGCCTCTGTCGATAGCTTAGACCAGGGAGTCAAGGGCTTGGCCGTTCAGAAGCTGAGCTGCGAAAAGGGCCTGGTGAAGTTCTCGATGAACACCATCTTCTCTCGTTATCAGGGCACCCTCCAGAACTCCGGTCAGTTGATTAAGGGCGTTTGGATACAAGGGGGGCGATCGTTCCCATTAAATCTCAAGAAGCAGACCAAGAAGGCTGTCTTAAGGCGGCCTCAATTGCCGAAGAAGCCTTATCCATATCAATCGCTTGAGGTGGAGTTCAGTCACAAGCCGGGCCAGGGCGTCGCGCAAACTTTTCTCCCGCAGGGGACGCGGGGTCAGGGCGATAGGGTCACTCTCTCCGGGACTCTGACGATTCCTAAGGGGAAGGGGCCATTCCCAGCTGTTGTGTTAGTGTCTGGGTCGGGGCCAAACGATCGCGATGAAACTTTAATGATGCACAAGCCATTCTTAGTCTTGTCGGATTATCTCACTCGACGGGGAATTGCTGTGCTGCGTTACGATGATCGCGGCGTCTATAAATCGACGGGGAATCACAACACCGCTACAAGTAAGGACTTTGCCGAGGACGCAGTCGCGGCCATTCATTTCTTAAAGACTCGCGGCGAGCTCAATCAAAAACAATTGGGAATCATTGGTCATAGTGAGGGGGGGATGATTGCTCCCATGGCTGCCGTCGATTGCGCGGATATCGCCTTTATTGTTTTGTTGGCGGGGCCGGGGGTGAACGGAATTGAAGTGCTGAGGCTGCAAAGTCAGCTACTGACCAAGGCGGAAGGCGCGAGCCCTGAACTGTTGAAGCGCAGAAAGGTTCAGACTGACGCGATCTACGCGGTCGCTGGAAACAAGACCATGAGCATCTCCGAGAAGCGGACCCGGCTCATCTCTATCATGCGAAAGAGCTTTCAAAGCTTGCCGAAGGAAGCGCAAGACTCCTATCCAAATCCGGAGGAGACCTTTAAAATGCAGGCCGGACGCTTGTTGTCCCCGTGGTTTCAATTCTTCTTCACTTATGAACC
>JARGOJ010000300.1 GCA_029210225.1 Planctomycetota bacterium | reverse complement strand
TGGTCATCACTCGCTCCGATCCTCTTTTAGCCGACGCTAGGAAGAATCGTCGGTTGATGCGCCTGCTTGAGAGCATGACGGCGCGTGATAAGAAGCGCCGAATCTCGTCCCACGACGTAGAACTGACGCTGGAAAACTACATCGATCGACTCCAAAATCACTCTCGGGCCTTAGTCGGAGCATCACCGGCTTGGTCAATCATTCCGGGACTCTTGTCGGTAATGGCTCTGAGTGTATTGATTTATAGCTACATTCCCAGGAGCCCAAAAATAGCCGTTTCTGAAGCTCCCCAGCCCCGTACTAGCTACAAGAACGAGTTGATTCCCACGCTTTAAAACATCGATGTCGACTCGGCGCGAGCCTATGTAAATAGCGGTTTACCATCATTGAACTTCAACTCTCTAGTCGATTTGGATCGGGAGAGCGCGGCGGTTTTAGCGACTTTTACGGGCAAGAAGCTCTCTTTTGGAAATTTAAGCAACCTTGCTCCAGATGTCGCGGAAAAGTTGGCTCAGTCGAAGGTAGAGGAGCTTTCCTTTGATTCTATTGAGGTTTTAGAGTTGCCAGTGGCGAGTAGTCTCGCTCAGTATAAAGGAGTCTTATCGCTTGGTGGTCTCCGGACAATGACTTACAACGCGAGCTTGGCTATGTCGGCGTTCTCTTGCGCTGAACTCCGGGTCAATGGATACCTGAACCTTCATCCGAACTACCTCGGCGAGTTTCTTAGCTATGAAGGCCGCGCTCTCAGCTTCAATGGCGTGAAACAACTTGACTCCCAAAGCGCTAAAGAGCTTGCGGCTTTCAAGGGAGATCGTCTCGGACTTCGCGGACTTACTCATCTGACTCTCCCCGACGCAAAGGTTCTCGCCGAATATCGGGGCGTCATTGATATGGAGGGCCTGGAGTATGTCGATAACAACACCCTGCGTTGGCTTCAGCAGCACCTACAAACCTTCAAGGTCTCCGACACAATCCGCAAGCGCTTCCGTAGAATCTCGAAGACGAAGCAATTCCTCTTCAAAACCTCAATCACTCCTCAGATAGCAAAAACACTCGTCTTAGAGCAGTATCCTCAGTTGATCTTGGAGAACCTCTTGAGCCTCGATCAGGCCACGGGGGAAGAGCTGGGAAGATATCAGGGAACCGGCTTGCACTTCCATAGGCTGCGCGCTTTGGAGCCTGGTCCCGCCGCCGAAATCGCCAAGTGCAGCGCCTTGAACCTATGCCTCAATTCCCTAAAGACAGTCTCTCCAGAGACCGCCCGCAGCTTGGCCTCATTTCAGGGGACCGAACTCAGACTGGGTATTCAAGAGCTCGATGTCGCGAGCGCCCGGGAGCTGGCGAATTTTCCTGGAACGGTGCTTCGCTTCTCAAAGCTGGCTTGGATCAGCCCCGAGGTCCTTGAGGCGCTGGTCGCCTTTCGCGGAACGAAGCTCTATCTTGGGCTTCGGGAGCTGAGCCCTGAGCTCGCTCGTATCGCTGCGGAGGCCAAGGTTGTGGATACGCTCTCGCTTAACTCCCTGACCTTCTTGCGGGCGGGAGCGGCCAAGGAGCTGGCTGGGTTTTCAGGGGCGCGTTTGGAATTCTTGCAGCTGCGGGCGATCTCGTCTCAGGTACGCGAGATTCTTCGGGAGTTCCCCGGGGACGTCCTGCTCTTTGGAGCCAGAAAACTACGCTAGCGCTCTTTTGACGAGCTGGGACGACTGTTTCCGCTAGTTCTCTTTTTCGTCTTTGTCCCGTAGGGCCATTCCCAGGTGGAATCTGGCGCGCCCAAGTATCCTGCGGATGGTTGCTTCACTGCGCCCCATAATCTTGACAATGTCCGTGACGGGCTGCTCTTGGAAGTAATGAAGGAGTATCGCTTCACTCTCTTCTTCGGCGAGGTGATCCATGGCCCCGAGCAATTGTCTGTGGACCTCCGAGCGGATGCATGCCGATTGAGGTCCGGTGATGCTGCCCTGGACAATGTCGAAGATGTTCGAGCCTCGAGCGAGTTCTTTGGGAGGTTGGCGCTTCTTTCGACCGGCGTGTTTCGCGGCGTCGCGGATGCGATGGTCGATGATTTGGTAGAGCCAGCGGCAGAAGGTTCCGGAGCCTTGATAGTCGAAGGCGGCGAAGCTCCGATGGGCTTGGAGAAAGGCTTCTTGTAAGATGTCGTATTCGTCGAGTTGATCCCGAAGCTTGGAGCCGAGGCGAAACTGAATGTAAAAGGTGAGTCGGGTCTCCATACGACGGAAGAGTTCGTTGTAGGCGTCGTCGTCCCCCTCTCGCGCTCTCTGAATGAGCCCGAGGGTGACGCTTGGATCGCTCTCTTCTTTTGCTAAAAATGGAAACATGACCAGCCGCCTGCGTTCCTTATTAGGTTCGCAACAGTCTAACAAGTCTATCCCCCAACTTGGGGGCTCCCTTGTCAAAACAACCAAGCTCCGAGCGCTATTCCAAGGATGAGGCCAAAGGACACGCCTAAGAGAAAGATCACGGGGTGTTGTTTGCAGTCCGCTATGGGCGCGCTGGGAGGGCGCGTGAGGGGCTTGTGATTCCAGTCACCGAGGAGAGCCTTGTCGATGTCGTTGATGAGCGCGTCGGCGCTTTGATATCGGGCGTTTTGGTCTTTGTCGAGGCACTTCTCGCAGATGTCTTTGAGGGCATTGGAGAGTTGGCTCCCTCTCGCCAAAAAACCGCTAAAATCAGGGCTTGAGTCGCGGATGGCATCGACAGTCTTTGTTTCGGGAAGGTCTGAAAAAGGAGCCAAGCCGACGATCATGTGATAGAGCGTCGCCCCGAGGTTATAGATATCAGTGCGCTGATCTATGTAATGCTTATCTCCTCTGACCTGTTCAGGAGATGCATAGCGAAGGGTGCCGATGAATTGGCCTGTATGGGTGAGGGTCTGACTCTTCGCAGCGACGTCTTTGGCGAGGCCGAAATCCATGAGGATCGGCTCCCCAGATGGGGTCATCATGATGTTCCTAGGCTTCACATCGCGGTGGACAATCGATCGGTTGTGAGCGTGATCGAGGGCGCTCGCGATTTTCCGAATGACGCGAGCGGTCTTTTCAGGGGTCTGCTGCCCCTCTTTTTTCAGGAGGGAGTGTAGGGACGATCCTTGGATCCAGTCCATGACCTGATAGTGGGTGCCTTGGTCAATCCCAACATCGTGAATGGCCACAATATTGGCGTGACGCAGCTTGGCTACCACCCGTCCTTCGATAAGAAAACGCTGTCGCTGGCTCTCAGTGGCTTGGTCACCAAACTTGCTGATCTTGATGGCGACATCGCGTTCGAGCTTGGGATGGTAGGCGCGATAGACAACCCCCATCCCGCCGCGACCAAGCTCTTCTTTAATCTCATAGTCCCCAAGGAAATCGGGTTTGACCTCCCTGGGAGCGGCGACCACTCCGGCGAGGGCTGTCAGCGCTTCTAAGCAGACTTGGACGTTCTCTGGGCTGGTCTTGTGCTTTTCCGCGATGGCGTCGCAGTCGACGTCCTGGCCAGCCTTGATTGCGTCTTCAAGGTCCTCCGACAGTCGGTCGAAGAGGTCGGCCATGTCATCGTCTGCTGAGTTCGCCACAGCTGTGCTCTATTGCGCGTATTTGAGGCGTTCCGCCGCAGCGACGGCCGCCTCATAGTATTTTTGAGCCTTGCGATCCTCGCCAGCGAGGACGCGAATTTTAGGCAGGGCTTTCTTTCCAGCGGATCCGCACTCACCCAAGGCGTGAACGCATTCACGAACAACGATAGGGTTCTTATCGTCGAGCATGACGATGAGCTTATCCACGAGGGCCGCGTTCTTGTCGGGGTAGAACTTCAAGCACTCCGCCGACCGTTGACGGACCATGGCATTGGAGTGATTCAGGCCGTCAAAGATGTGCTTGAGAGCGTTCTCCTGATCGACCTTGAGCAGGAGACCCACAAATGCGCCTGAGAACGACCGGCGATTGGTGTTGGCGAGTATGAGCTGAGGAATAAACGCTTTGGCTTTTTCGCCACACTTGGCAATCGCTGAGAGGCAGAGATTGGCGGTTTGAGGATTGGCGCCTGGGAGTGTTTTTATGAGGTCGGGGATGGCTGCGTCAACCCCGCCTCTTGTGAGAGCGAGCTGGCGTGCGGCGGCGTGCTTGAGGGTTTTACTACCGAAGCGGAGGCTGTTAATACACTCTTTGAGGATGGTCTCCTGGGGGAGCCTTTGCAGGGTGCTTTGGGCCAGCGCTTGAACGTAGATATCAGAGTGGGGCGGGCCGAGGGCGTGAATGAGGACCCGAGGGATCAACGGGGCCGCCTTGACCCCAAGAGCGCGAATGGCGATGAGCGCTTCTTGTTTGCTCTTGCGCCCCATTAGGAGCACGTAAAGGGAGGCTGCGATGTCGATCAGCTCTGGACTACACGATTTGAGCTTCTCTTCGAGGATAGGACCGCGAATCTTCCGGTTTTTTCCGACCTCTTCGAGGATCGCGGCAACCTTTGAGTAGACATCCCTACGAATTTGAACGATGGCGGTTGCTGCAGCTTTTCTGAAGGATAAGTCTTCTGAGTTGAAGAGCTCGTAGATCGCAGGAAGCGCTGGAGCGCAACGCTTTCCGAGTATCCCGATCGCGACGAGGGCCGCGGCCTTAGAGGGCGCGTTTTTGGATCGAAGCTTTTCTCTGAGGGCATCGCTGACGACCTTCGCTTCGAGTTTGGACAACACAAAACAGGCGGCCTGACGACAGTAGTCGTGATATTCGAGGGCCTCCATAAGGCTTGGGATCGCTGGCGCACCGATGGCGATGAGGGCATCTGTGGTCGGCTCACTGACTGCCGATTGCTTGCCTTCCTTAAGGTAAGTGAGAATGTTCTGGAGGCGTCGACTGTCCTTGGGTTTGGCCGCTTGGTGCCAGTTCCAATCTTTGTCTTTCATGACCTCTAGCAAGGTTTGGGCTCCGGCGCTCCCTTGGCTGGCCAGCGTCTTTTTAGCGGCCTCGCGTTTGCTTTTGTCGGCCCCATACAGATCTTGGATGATGGGTTTAGCGGTTGCTTTCGCCCCGGACTTTGCGCTTATTGGAAGCGGATCGGGACAACCCGCGAGGCTCAGAGCCATCACGAACATTAGGAAGCGTTTGAACACAGGGCACGGTCCTCTTTCAAGAGAGTTATAATGGTTCTTGATAGGACGTCTCCAAAAGCTCATCTTCGGAGAATAATGACTAGAAGAACCAGATCTCCCATCATTCTAATTCTTCTTCGCTTTGCAAGAAACTCTATGTTGGATTTGCCATGGAAGTCATGATTTCCTTCTTAAAGGAAGAGTCCCTTACAAAGCTCGGCTTGCTCTTCCTCCTGGAAAACCTCGCGATTTTCCTCTTCACCCTCGTGGTCGGACGGGTCTTTATCTGGCGCTTTCGAAGCGCCCGAGTCACCGCTCCAGCGCCCCCTATCAAAGGCTGGGAGCTCGCTTTAGCCCTTGTCAATGTTGTCCTCAACTCCACTGTCACCCTGCTCGGCCTATGGCTATGGAGACAGGGTTGGATTGTGTTCCGAAATGAACTCGGGATTTATGCACTGATTGATGTTTTTGTCTTAGTCGCCGTCATGGACTTCGCGATGTATTGGCTTCATCGAATCGCTCACATAAAATTTGTTTACTTTGTCCATGTAACCCATCACGAATTTCAGCGCGTCCGACCGCTCACGCTCTTTGTGCTCAACCCAGCGGAAAATTTGGGTTTCGGGCTCTTATGGTTGACTGTGATTGCGATCTACCCCGCGACTTGGCTTGGCATGTCGGTTTACTTGGCACTCAATGTGACCTTCGGAGCGATCGGACATCTTGGTGTTGAACCATTTCCTGCTTGGTGGCCGAAGGCCTTCGCCCTGCGCCATATCGGGACTTCGACCTTCCATGCTCAGCATCACAACGATATCGACCACAACTTCGGTTTTTACACGCTCTTATGGGATCGCCTCTTTAACACCTTGTCACCGCGCTACGAGCAAGATTTTGGGCGTCTCTCAGAAGAGCCGTCTTAAGAATCAGAGGACGCGCCCTCGATATCTTCTTTTCGAAAAACCATGCTCGATTCCCGCTTATAGACTCCCCGCTGAGATTTTGACAAGAAGCTCTGAGTTCGCATGAGCTTCCGAGTTTGAGTGCTGTAGTGCTTCTCTTCCAAGTTCTTCACGAGGTCATCGCACTGCCCTGCTTCGACGCTTAGCAGTTCTTTTTCTTCCTTTGAGAGGGCGAGGAGGCAGTCGGCGAGGCTGTTGCGAATGAGGCTTGAGCTTTGTCTTAAAGACTCCTTCGCATCGTGGATCTTCCCTTGATCGGCGAAGCTGATCGCCCTGTCTTTTGCCAGCGCGGCTTCGAGGATTAAGCGTTCCTTGATGACTTCAAGGTTTTGCGTCGCTGGGGTGGCACCGTGCTCCGTGACTGGAATGACAACCGCTTTCTCTATTCGTTGCTCCCGGCCTGTTTCTGCATCGTGAAAGCAGACTCCGATCTGGACGATGGGCCGACTGCCGTAGCCTTTGGGGATTTTGACGGAGAAGAGGAGGAGCTTTGAGTCGTTGGCATAGAGATCTCCCATACGCCATACTTGATGCGCGGGACTAGAGTCGCCGGGATAACTTGAGTAGTTCCGAACGAGTGAGATTCCGTTCTCGCAGCGAACGACGACCTCGAGGTTTTGCCCGAGCACGGACTTGAGCTCGCCGAGCTCGCTGATGAAGGCGCTCGGGGCTTTGTCGGGATGGTCGATGTAGTAAAAGTGCCCGCCTGAGTTCTCGGCTAGCTTCGTGAGCAGATCTTCGTTGAAGTCGTCACCGAATCCAAAGGTGCTGGTGCCGACTCCGCGTTCTCGAAATTGTTGACCCAGACTGACAAGACGGTCGACATTGCAGATGCCTTGGTTGGCCTGTCCGTCCGTGAGGACCAGGGTTCGATGAATGGACCCTTGAGGCCGCGTCTCTTTGCTCTTCTCGATCATGGAGAGGCCGTAAAGCCACGCCGCGGAGAGGTTGGTGTAGCCTCTGGGAGAGAGCCTCGTGAGAGCTTCTTTGAAGAGGGCTTTTTTGTCCCCCGAACTGAGGGGACAGAGGACCTCGACTTCATGATCATAGGCGAGGATTGCGAGCTGGTCGACGGGGCGCAAACGGTCGATGAGGAAACCCGCGGCGACCTTGGTGAAGCGGAGCTTCGAGCCTGTCATAGACCCGCTGCGATCAAGGATGAGAGCGAGGTTGAGCGGAGGACTCGTCTCTTCTTTCTCCCGCTCTTTGCTGTCTAAGCGCAAGAGCAGATGAATGAAATTGTCCTTTTGATCAGTGATCGATGAGTATTCGCTTAGAACAGTCAATTCAAGCATTTCGCGCTTCCTTAAATCTCAAACGACTCATTTGACTCTAGTCCATTGTGGGACCATTTGTCTCAAAGTTTTCTGAGATTAGTTCCTGGAAGCCCGTGTCTTAGCGCTTTTTTACTCCTCTGCCCGTTCTTTCTCGACGAGGCTCTTGGCAAATTCGAGGATCGACAGCGGGGAGCAGCCTTCTGCCTTGTTGTTGACGGTCATGAAGACGTCTCGGGCCCTCTCTTTTCGGCAAAGATCGACGAGCAGCTCCCGGGTTCGATGGTCTGGCTCTTGGAGTTGACTGAAGGGGGAATACCGTTGCACGGCGGATTTGTAGTCGAGGTTGCGGCGCAGCATCCAACGAATGACCAGAGCTGGGCCAATGAGATGGAGGCCCTTAGCGATTTGTAGCTCTGGCGCTTCAAATCCGGGGTGAACGTTGATGCAATGAGAGGCGCCGGCGGCAAAGAGCGCGTCGCCGTAGTCTTGGGTGAGGAGTTCGGCATTTCGTAACTCCACCGCGTAGAGGACATCTTTTGGGAGCTTGGTAAGGAAATGGAAGAGGCGATCGGCGAAGCCTTGAGGTCCACCCATGATCCTGACGCTCTGGGGTGGGAACTGAAAGACAAGCGGGCCAAGTTTGTCTTTCAGGCCTTCAACCGCTGGCTTGACGACAAATTCAGTCGCGTATTCCGCATCGAGAAAGCGATCATTGAGTTGCCCCGCACGCTTGCCCGAGCGTGGATTGTGAGGGAAGCGCGCCTGAGTGACATGATCGTGGGCCTTCACCATGAAACGAAAGGCGTCGGGAACGCTTTGAGCGTAGCTCTCGAAGACGCTTTTTTGCACTGGGGCATAGTAGGTGCGGTCGATTCCAACCATCGAGAATAAAGGGTTTTGGGCATAGGGGCGCAGTCCCTGGCGGGCGAGCTGACGTTCATTCTTTGCGTGCTTGTAGACGATGCCCTCCCAACCCGGAACAGACCATGATGAGGTGCCGAGATGAAGCTTTGCTGGCAAAGCCTGCGCGTATTCGCGCCATTCGTCGCTGGGCTTGTGGGCCGTCAGTTCTTTTTTGAGGCTGGCGTCGGCAAAAAGGAGCATCTGAGGGTCCATGGGATCCGTCCTTTGGTCTTGTCACTGTGGAGCAGTGCCATTTTGCCAGGGCTCCTTTAGAGATGCTCCTTTTCCTCCTCCCTATGAATCTTTCCAAAACGCGTAGTGTTCTCGCCCACCCATTTTAAGTATATAAATATAGCCTTATAATTATAGTTTAAGAATATGAATCTATACCTATGATTATATATGTATGCCGTTTCATTAATTATCATATCTATAAATTTATGTCATAGCGATCGACTAAAAGATGGCGAGGGGAAAGACAGGGCGAACTCCTGCCCCGCTCTGACGATTGCGCCGGAAGCGGAAATCACGGCTCGCGCAGCGGCATTCCCCGGCGTCGCTATTCCAGGCGCCGCCCCGTATGACCCGGTGTCTGCGACTCATAGGCCGAGTTTGGGGCAGACCGTTGATCGGTGCGTCCTGATAGTCGGGGTGGAAGAAGTCGGAGCACCACTCTCGGGTGTTCCCGAGCATGTCCACCAAACCAAAGGCGTTCGGAACCTCGGCGTGCTCTCGGAGACTGTGTCTGACAAAGCCGCTGTTCGAG